>JBEIDV010000070.1:0-8983 GCA_040383285.1 Crocinitomicaceae bacterium
GCTTCGGAGAGCAGCTCTCCTTCGGTTCCTTTAGCGCTCATGGACAGGGAATTATCGATGTAAATTGCAGTGACAGGAATTCCACTTTTTGTTTCTTCGGCTTGCTTAAAAAAGGGTTGAGCAAAGGCCAGGACGAGCGCTGCAAATGCAAGAAGTCGTGCACAAAGGATAAGTAAGCGTTTCAGTTTTTTAACCGATTTCTTTTCTTGTTCTTGTTCCTTAAGATATTTGAGGGAAGGGAAATAAAAGCGTTTAAAGCGCCTAAAATGAAAAAGATGCAGAATAATGGGAATGGCAAGCAGGCTGAGAAACCATAAATACCCTGGATGCACAAATGACATAGTTCAAAAATACAAATTTAATACGACTCAACGGATAAGGTGGCAATAAAAAAAGCCCCGCATGAGCGAGGCTTTGTCTTATTTAATGGCTTCCCATCGTTTCTTGAGTTCTGCTGATTTTTCAGTCATGTCTAAATAGGAATAAGTTCGCCAGCCTATTTCTAATGCAGTTTTGTCTAAAGGATTTGCTAAAAGAAAAGGTTCTAAAATACTAATAGATGTATTTAAGTTCTTTAGCGCTTGTTCTTCCATTACTTTTGCTTTGGGATCATTAATCTTTAAATCAGAAGCATTACCTCTTAGTTCGACTGCTGAATTAAACATAATTGAACAATATTGATAAACTGCGTCGGCATAATTTGAGTCAAGTTTTAATGCTTTTTCTAAAGCTGTTGCTGCCCGTTCATATTGCTTCATATTTGCCAATGATGTTCCCAGCACATAAAAAAGTGTTTTATTTGTTGAGTCTATTTCCGTAGCAAGTTTTACATACTTCTCTGTATTTTCAATATCATTTTTTTCCAGATTGTTGTTTATGAGTGGGATTAGAATTTCAATGTTATTAGGGAATTCCTTCATCATTCTAATTCCGAGAATATTGGCATCTATGAATTTTTTTTGATCCATCAATGTATCCATACTTTTTCTATATGCATATATTGAATAATTCTTGGCATCTACATCGGAATTTGTATAATTATTAATACGATAAGAGTTTAAAAAATAATCAATAGATGATGGATAATCCCTTTTCTTTAAAAGTGTATCGCCTTTCATAAAGGCGTAATCACTATACACTTTAAGGTATTCCAAAACTATTTTTTTCTCGTTTTTTATTTTTCCGGACTGTACTGATGAGATTAAAAAATCACAACTTTCTTTTATCACTTTATCGTATTCATCCATTGATATAGAATCAGGCTTGATTCCAGTTTTAGAAGAAATTTCGGAGGTAAATTCTCTGAGCGTAAAATAAATTATTGCCCGATAACGGTGCATGTCCGGTGCCGCAGATGTTTCGGTATTCACGGCAGCCAAGTCAATCACAGCTTTCGCATCGGATAATGCTTTTTTATTAGCTTCTATTTCTCCGTTGATTGGATTATACTCCTTTAGTTTATTATGCGCATTAGTTATATTTGATTTTTGCGCAAACAAGGAAGCTCCAACAAACAGTAAAGCAACCAGTAAATTGATTTTTTTCATAAAATTATTATTCGTTATCGGTTAGTTCATCCGTAGAATCGGCATCCTGCTCATCAACATTCATACCATCGTTGCTCAACTCATCGCCATTGTTGTCTGCATCAATCACTTCGGCGTCCTCATCCTCGTCTTCACTTCGTGGAACGCGAGCAATCGCAGCAATTTCGGCATTCCCTTTCAAGTTAATTAATTTAACTCCTTGAGCCGCTCTACCCATTGTTCGAATGGTATCTACGTGCATTCTGATGGTAACACCAGACTTGGTGATGATCATTAAATCGTCTTCGTCGAATACGTTTTGAATCGATAGTAATTTACCCGTTTTCTCAGTAATATTTAAGGTTTTAACCCCTTTACCACCACGGTTGGTAATGCGATACACCGGTTCTTTATCTTCTGGGTCATTCAAGAAGGTTCGCTTCCCAAATCCTTTTTCAGACACTACTAAGATGGTTGAGAAAATGTCTTCTACGCAAATCATTCCAATGACTTCGTCTGAACCACCAGCTAAGGTAACACCACGCACACCAGAAGCATTTCTACCCATTGGACGTACCGTAGATTCATTGAATCGAATCGCACGACCGGATGATGTTGCTAAAACAATCTCGTTCGTTCCGTTGGTTAATTTCGCTTCGAGTAATTCATCCCCTTCGCGTATGGTAATCGCATTAATTCCATTGGTTCGCGGACGAGAATAGGCCTCAAGCGATGTTTTCTTAATCACGCCATGCTTAGAACACATGATGATGAAGTTATTATTGATGTATTCCTTGTCAGTTAAATCCTGAACTTTTACGTACGCTTTAACCTTATCGTCCTGAGGAATATTGATCAAGTTTTGAATCGCTCTTCCTTTTGATAATTTATTTCCTTCCGGAATTTCGTACACACGCATCCAGAAACAACGTCCTTTCTCGGTGAAAATCAATAAGTAATTATGGTTTGTCGCTACAAATAAGTGCTCCAAGAAATCTTTGTCTCTGGTCGTAGATCCTTTTGATCCCATACCGCCGCGATTCTGAACTTTATATTCATTCAAGTTGGTACGCTTAATATATCCCGCATGAGAAATTGTTACCACTACTTCCTCATCCGCAATTAAATCTTCCATGCGCATTTCTGATGCCGCATATTCAATGGATGAACGACGAGCATCCCCGTATTTCGCTTTGATCTCTAACAATTCATCCTTGATGATTTGCATTCTGCGCTCTTCGCGATCTAAAATGTCTTTTAAATCAGCAATCAACTTCATGAGGTCTTCATACTCACTGCGAAGTTTGTCTTGTTCTAGACCTGTTAACTGACGTAAACGCATGTCAACAATCGCACGCGTTTGAATTTCACTTAATCCAAATCGAGTTGATAATCGCTCACGTGCGTGATCTGGACTGTCTGACGTTTTGATGATTTCAATAACTTCATCAATGTTATCTGACGCAATAATTAATCCTTCTAAGATGTGTGCACGCTCTTCTGCTTTTCTAAGTTCATAACGCGTTCTTCTAACCACCACATCGTGACGGAATAAAATAAACTGGTCGATGATTTCGCGTAAGTTTAATAGGCGCGGTCTACCGTCTACTAAGCAGATGTTATTAACTGAAAATGAGGTCTGTAACGATGAAAACTTATATAGTTTGTTTAATACCACATTCGCAATCGCATCCCGCTTGATTTCCACCACAACGCGCATTCCGTTTCGGTCTGATTCATCGCGTAAATCAGAAATTCCTTCAATCTTTTTATCGTTAACTAACTCGGCGATTTTTTTAATCATTTCCGCCTTGTTCACTTGATATGGAATCTCAGTGATTATGATTTGTTCGCGTCCTTGAACCTCTTCGATTTCCGCTTTACCGCGCATCACGATTCGTCCACGACCTGTTAATAAGGCATCGCGAACGCCTTCATAACCATAAATTATACCTCCTGTAGGGAAATCAGGCGCTTTAACGAATTGCAATAAATCTTCTACGGGTAATTCAGGGTCTTCGATCACAGCAACAATACCGTCGATTACTTCCGTAAGGTTGTGCGGCGCCATATTTGTCGCCATACCCACCGCAATTCCCGAAGCACCATTAACTAATAGGTTAGGGATTTTTGTAGGTAAAACCGTTGGCTCCTCTAAGCTATCGTCAAAATTCGGTTTAAAATCAACCGTCTCCTTGTCAAGATCTTCGAGCATTTCTTCAGCAATCTTCTTGAATCGTGCTTCCGTGTAACGCATGGCAGCCGGAGAATCACCATCCACACTACCGAAGTTACCTTGTCCATCAACTAAGGGATAACGTAAGGACCATTCCTGCGCCATACGTACCATGGTGTCGTATACGGAGCTATCACCGTGCGGGTGATACTTACCTAACACTTCACCGACAATACGCGCTGATTTCTTGTATGGACGATTTGAATAAACACCTAAGTCCTGCATACCATATAATACGCGACGATGCACCGGTTTAAATCCGTCACGCACGTCAGGTAATGCACGAGAAACGATAACAGACATCGAATAATCGATGTATGCTGATTTCATTTCATCCTCAATATTTATCTGTATAATTTTTTCACCTTCTGCCATAATCTTCGAGCCCTATTATTATAAATTTAGTTAGAACCACAAATTTAACAAAACGACCTGCGTAAATGACCCGATTATTAAGGAATTTACTAACAATTTCGACCCAAGCATGTGAATAAAAGGGGAGTTGTAACTTAATTGTGATTATTCTTGTTTCTATCCGTAGTAATTTGAACTTCGGATGAAGATTAAAATTATATTTGCACTTATAACAATGCAGGATGGAGGCTAAGTTTTCGCCAAGAGTAAAAGATTTAATTCGAATAAGTAGGGAAGAGGCAGTTCGTTTAAAAAACGAATTTGTAGCACCAGAGCATTTGTTACTGGCTGTAATTAAACTCAATGAAGGAAAAGCATTTGAATTGCTCAAGGAGTTTGATGTTTCTTTTGAAACCCTTACCAGCGAGCTTGAATCAATTCTTAAACAATCTTCCACCAATGCTGTCTTTCTACCCACAAATATTCCGCTGTTAAAACAGGCTGAGAATATTTTGAAACAGTCATTTTTGGAGTCTAAGTTATTTCGATCCAGCATGATCGGTACCGAGCATATTTTATTGACCATTTTGAAATACGAGGATTGTGTTGCCTGTCAAGTGCTAAATAAATATGGTATTATGTATGAAAATCTTAAAGAAGAATATATGTCTATGAATCAAGAAAATAAAACGCCAAGGGCCGAGTTTCCGGGAAATAATGAAGAAGAAGAAGATGCGGGTGGGGTTCCTAAACGACCAGCGGATTCAAAATCTAAAACCCCTGTGCTCGATAATTTTGGTCGTGACCTAACCAAGATGGCTGAACTTGGCCGATTGGATCCAATTGTAGGTCGTGAAAAAGAAATCGAACGTGTAAGCCAGATCCTTTCTCGTAGAAAGAAGAATAATCCGATATTAATTGGTGAGCCGGGAGTTGGTAAAAGTGCCATTGCTGAAGGCTTAGCGCTTCGTATCGTACAACGAAAAGTGTCTCGAATTCTTTTTAATAAGCGTGTAGTTTCTTTAGATCTAGCGTCTTTGGTTGCCGGTACTAAGTATCGCGGGCAATTTGAAGAGCGCATGAAAGCGGTGATGCAGGAATTAGAAAAGAATCCAGATATTATTCTATTTATTGATGAAATCCATACCATTATTGGTGCGGGTGGCGCCAGCGGTTCTTTGGATGCGTCAAATATGTTCAAACCAGCGCTAGCACGCGGTGAGCTTCAAGCAATCGGTGCCACTACCTTGGATGAGTATCGTCAATATATCGAGAAAGATGGAGCGCTTGAACGACGATTCCAAAAAGTAATTATTGAGCCTACAACCATCGATGAAACCATTCAGATTTTACATAACATTAAAGAGCGCTACGAAGAGCATCACTCGGTAACATACACGCCTGAAGCAATTACAGCCTGTGTAAAACTTACAGAACGTTACATTACGGACCGTCATTTACCGGACAAAGCGATTGATGCCTTAGATGAAGTGGGTTCGAGGGTACACATTACCAACATTAATGTTCCCAAGGAAATTGTTGAGATTGAACAAGAAATCGAGAATATTAAGGTAAAGAAAAGTGAAGTAATCAAAGCGCAACAATATGAGAAAGCGGTTGAATTTAGAGATACGGAACGAAAACTTTCAGAAAAATTAGAAGAGGAGAAGCGTAAATGGGAAGAGTCTTCAAAGAGCAATCGAATTACCATTACAGAAGAAGATGTTGCTGAAGTTGTTTCCATGATGAGTGGGATACCATTGACTAAAGTTTCCCAGTCGGAATCGGGTAAGCTTGTGAATATGACCGATGCGTTAAATGGGAAAGTAATTGGTCAAGATGAGGCGGTAATGAAGGTAGTGAAGGCGATTCAACGTAACAGAGCAGGATTAAAAGACCCGAACAAGCCCATCGGATCGTTCTTTTTCTTAGGACCAACAGGTGTTGGGAAAACGCAATTAGCGAAAGTGCTTGCGAAGTATCTTTTTGATACGGAAGATGCCTTAATCCGTATCGATATGTCTGAATACATGGAGAAATTTAGTATTTCACGCTTAGTGGGAGCACCTCCAGGATATGTAGGGTATGAAGAAGGTGGACAGCTCACCGAAAAGGTTCGTAGAAAACCATATTCAATCATTTTATTGGATGAAATTGAAAAAGCGCATCCCGATGTATTCAATTTATTACTTCAAGTATTAGATGATGGGCACATGACGGACGGTTTAGGTCGTAAGATTGATTTCAAGAATACGATTCTGATCATGACGTCGAACATTGGTGCACGTCAATTGCAAGAGTTTGGTACCGGTGTAGGATTTGGTACTAAGGCAAAGGAAGAAGCGAAAGAAGAGAATTCAAAGGCGGTGATTCAAAACGCGCTCAGAAAAGCATTTTCACCAGAGTTTTTGAATCGTGTAGATGATATGATCATGTTCCGTTCATTGACGAGAGAAGATATTCATAAGATTATTGATTTGGAATTGGATAAATTAATCCTACGCATCAAAACCCTTGGATATAACTTGGAGTTAACTGAAAAAGCTAAAGATTTTATCGTCGAACGAGGATATGATGAAAAGTTTGGTGCACGTCCATTGAAACGAGCGATCCAGAAGTTCATTGAAGATCCGTTAGCCGAAGGTATAATCAATCACAACATGGCTGAAGGGGATACCGTACTTATGGATTTTGAAGATGGGAAAGAAGAATTGAACCTGAAGGTGAAAAAACAAAAAGGTAAGAAGTCAAATCCCGGTAAAGAAGAATAGAAATTCTAAGACATAAAAAAAGGAGCTAAATGCTCCTTTTTTTTATATTCAATCGGTTTAGATTTACACTTTTGCGATGGTCTCGCTCATGTATTCACCATTCTTTAATTTATCTACAATTTTAGAGAAACATTCAATGGTATAATTTACATCCTCCATGGTGTGAACCGCTGTAGGAATCAAGCGTAAAATAATCATTCCTTTAGGAACTACTGGATAAACCACCATCGAGCAGAATACATTGTAATTCTCGCGTAAGTCATAAATCAAATTGGTGGATTCAGGAATAGAACCATTCATGTATACCGGGGTAACACATGAGTTGGTTGGTCCGATTTCAAAGCCTGCGGCTTTAAGACCGGATTGAAGGGCATTCGTAATTTCCCATAATCGATCTTTTAATTCGGGCATGGTTCGAATCAATTCAAGACGTTTAATCGCTCCAACAACCAGTGGAAGCGGCATGGCCTTAGCAAAGATTTGGGAACGCATGTTGTATCGTAGGTATTCAACCACTTGCGCGTCACTGGCTACAAATCCGCCAATCATTGCGAAGGACTTCGCGAAGGTTCCAAAATAAATATCAATGTCATCTTGCACTCCTTGTTCTTCTCCAGTACCAGCACCCGTTTTACCTAAGGTTCCAATTCCGTGCGCATCATCTACAAAAAGACGGAAATTGTAATTTTTCTTAAGGGCAACTATTTCTTTTAAGATCCCTTGATCACCACGCATACCAAATACACCTTCGGTGATTAATAAAATTGCTCCTCCTGTTTCCTCAGCTAATTTAGTAGCACGTTGCAATTGTTTTTCACAATCCTCAATATCGTTGTGCTTGAATACATAGCGCTTACCCATGTGTAGACGAACACCGTCAAGGATACAGGCATGAGATTCAGCGTCGTAAACTATCACATCGTGACGGTCAACTAAACAATCAATGGCAGATACGACTGCTTGATACCCGAAATTTACAAGAATTGAATCTTCTTTCGATACGAAATCCGCCAGTTCACGCTCCAACTGCTCATGAAAGTCGGAGTTACCACTCATCATGCGCGCGCCCATTGGCATCGCAAATCCATAATTAGCTGCTGCATCCGCATCAGCTTTTCGAACCTCTGGATGATTCGCTAAGCCTAAATAATTATTTAACGACCAGTTTAGTTTTTCTTTTCCGCGAAAATTCATGTGCGGACCAATGTCGCCTTCCAATTTTGGAAACGTAAAATAACCATGTGATTCTTTAGCGTGCATTCCGATGGGACCACGATTCGCTTGGATTTTTTCAAAAATATCAGCCATATTCTGCTTACTCTATAGTTTTTAATGCTACAAAGTTACGCTTAATCAAGGACCATGGGATTTCACACCGGCTATTTTTTCAACAACCGGTGTTTAATGAGTTAGTAATATATAGCTCTTCGTACTTTCGAAATGTACTTTGCCAAACGGATTACTTGCTTGGTATATCCGAATTCGTTGTCGTACCAAGTGTAAAGCACTACGTTCTTTCCATTTTTAGAAACAATGGTAGCGTTTGAATCATATACGGAACAGCACGTGTTTCCGATAATATCAGAAGAAACTAGTTCTGGGTCAAACGAATAATATATTTGGTTAACAAGGTCACCGTTTAATGCGGCATCTTTGATGAGCTCATTGATTGCTTCAATGCTTGTATCATTTTTCAATTCTAAGCTTAAAATCGCCAATGAACCATTCGGAGTAGGGACACGAACAGCATTTGCCGTTAATTTATCTTGAAGTGAAGGAATTACTTTGGTTACCGCGCTTCCCGCACCTGTAGAAGTAATAACCATGTTGATGGCTGCAGAACGTCCTCGTCGAACTTTCTTATGCATATTATCCAACAAATTCTGATCGTTGGTATAAGCATGTACCGTTTCGATGTGACCTTTTACTATGCCTAGTTTGTCTTCAATCACCTTTAGGATCGGACTAATTGCATTGGTGGTACAAGAGGCAGCAGAGTAAATCTTCTCATTTTCTAGGTCAAGCGTACCTTGGTTTATGCCAAACACGATATTTGGGATTTCTTTTCCAGGTGCTGTAAGCAGTACCCTTGAAAC
>JBEIDV010000071.1:0-8970 GCA_040383285.1 Crocinitomicaceae bacterium
GAATGGCACCTTATCACCGACTTGATTTTTCTGCTACGTGGTATGATAAAGCCTATAAAACGAAAACTGATCCGGCCACTGGAAAGGAAATCGAGGTGAAAAAACGATTAAGAAATAACATTGCGATTTCGGTGTATAATGTATATAATCGTGCCAATCCATTCTTTTTGTATGTCGACAATGACGGAGATTTCTTGAACGGAGATTTCAAGTTAACCGTAAAACAAGTTTCATTATTCCCAATAATCCCAAGTGTAACATGGAATTTCGAATTCTAAACGTAGCGTTTGCAGCGTTAATCCTTTTGCTTTCTTCCTGTACCAAGGAAGTGAAAATTGACATTCCAGGATATAAGGAACAGTTGGTGGTAGATGGAAGCATTCGTGAGGGAGAACCACCCATTATCTTGCTATCAAAATCGCAAAATATTTATGCGCCAACCGATATTAGTGCGTACTTAGGCAGCTTTGTTGGCGATGCAGTAGTTACGGTTTCCGATGGTACAAATACGGTTACCTTAAGTAAAATCTGTACGGATGATTTACCTCCAGGAACCGAGGCCTATGCCGAGGCGCTCTTCGGAATGAGCATTCAAGAATTACAGCAATTGCCTTCACCACTTTGTGTGTATACCTCATTTGATCCAAGTATCTTTGGTCAGGTTGGAAAAACATATACCCTTACGATTACACATGACGGGAAAACGTATACTTCTACAACTACGATTCAAGCGCCGGTTGCCTTGGATTATTTAACATGGAAACCTGAAGCAAATTCGAGCTCGATTGGCTATTTATATAGTTTTATGACAGACAATGCGTCGACGTCTGATAATTTCATGTGGGAAATGAAAAAGGTAAGTGACCCGATGTTTACAAAACCTTTTAATCCCTACTTTAACGATGCGTTTTTCAATGGCTTAGCATTTGAGTTTACTGTTTATAACCCGATGTCTTTTAACGACTCTACCTATGCTGAAAACGAACGCGGATTTTATAAATATGGAGATACCGTGGTAATGCGCTTATCTAGAATGGGTAAGAAGGAATATAATTTTTTTGAAAAGAAGATTAATCAAGTGTTTTCATCTGGAAGTCCATTTGCTACCCCAGTAAATGTGCCCTCAAACATCGAGGGAGGTGCCTTAGGAGTATGGGTTGGATATTCAACCTACTTGGATACGGTGATATGTCAACCGTAAGTTATTCGATGGGTTTCTTCACTTCCTTAACAGCGCGTACATTTTTGAAGAAATAGCGTAAGTCAACTCCGAGGTATGCCCCGGATACATCCCCGTATTGTGTGACTTTATATCCTTGATTTCTATACGTAGCTACGTATACAAAGAGGGGTTTTGTGGGAAGTCGTACGGTAGTTCCGAGGTAAAAGAACCCCGATTTTTTAGAGCGAAATTCAAACCCAAGATTTCCGTTTAAGTCCAGCGAAGCTTTTTTATTTACAATGCCTGTATGGTAGAAAAACTGTGATCCATTAATATTATTCATGGTAGCAATATCGGTTGGTTTAAATCCTGCTACAATGCCTAAGGACGCATTAGCGTACCACTTTTTGGCTAATTTGATGTAGAATAATCCGTTGATGGGTACATCGTATTGGATGAACCCAAGGGTATTGGTCACGAAAACACCTGAATCCGCTACGGAACCTTGAATACCGAAATTTCGTTGGGTAAAGTTGATGCCCGTTTCAAGCGAAATTAGTTCGGTTAATCCAACCCGTACAACTCCTCCGAATGAATATCCGGGCGTTTGAGAAATGGTTGATTTCATGCCTTCTTTGGACAGGGTGAGTGAAGGGCTGCTGACGAAATCGCTGGGGAATACGCTTCGAACCTGTAGTCCAAAATAGGAGGGAAATCGGTTGTCGCCCAGTTGTGCATAACTAAGGAACCAACTCATGATAAAACAAAAGACAACGCTGTTATTCATGCAGCCATTGCGTATGATATTCTAAGGGAATGCGATGTGAGGCAGGCCATTCAATGGCGGGGTATCCAATGTAAAATAAGCCAAGGCATTTATCTTTCTCATCAATTCCTAAGAAAGCGTTCATTTGTTCCGTATAAATTAATTTTGGTGTCGACCAGAATCCGCCAAGACCGTATGCCGTGCAGGTGAGGTGCATGTTTTGAATGGCACACGCTACCGCTTCAATTTCCTCGATTTCAAGAATCTTTTCTTCCGCTTGACGCTTCATGGAAACTGCAATAACTATACTTGAAATCATGGGTCTACGGAGCATTTTCGCAAGTTTTGCATCATTTTGTTGATCAACTGGAGTAAGTTCAAGATAGGTCTTTCCCAAAAATTGACTTAAACGTTGACGGCTCTCATCCATAAATACATGAAATCTCCAAGGTTGCGTATTGCCATGAGTTGGGGCCCATTGCGCATTTTGAAGAATGAGTTCTACTTGTTCTTTATGGACTTTACGTTCGCTAAATTGTTCCGGATAGATCGTTCTTCGATTACGGATGAGGTCATTAATTTCTGAGAGATTGTAACGCATATTACTACTATAACGAAAAAAGAATGCGATAAAAGTAGTGAATATAAACGGCTCTATTTGTTAAAAGCAAAGAAAGTCCTATCTTTGCATCGTTGAAAAACGGACGGCCTTGTGGCGCAACTGAATAGCGCACCTGATTACGGCTCAGGAGGTTTCAGGTTTGAATCCTGACAAGGTCACAAGCTAAAACCCATTCCCTCAAGGGAATGGGTTTTTTGTTTTTAACGCGGTCAAAAGGTCTTTTGACAAGCGACTAAAAACAAAAAACATAAACTACGAAGTAGTTTTGGGTTTTAGCTTGTAATGTAACTCCCCAAATGGTTCACGAAGTAATCCCAATGAAACTACGAAGTAGTTTTGGTTTTTAGCTTGTTATGTAACTCCCAACGCGGAACACGCGCTAGCGTACTACTGAGCGACTAAAAACAAAAAACATACTCCCGCTTGCCTTCGATACGACCTGCGGTCTACTCAGTCGTCGCGGGGCTGGGGGTTGCTTGTAATATAACTCGCTTGCCTTCGATACGTCCTTCGGCCTACTCAGTCATCGCGGGAAGATTTTAGCTTGTCTGTAATCCGCTTGCCTTCGATACGACCTGCGGTCTACTCAGTCGTCGCGGGAGGGGTATTTTGTGGATATTTATTATTCAATTTATTCCTTGTCTATATTTATCCAATAATATAGAATGAGGTGTGTTAATTCTTCGTCAGATAGGGTGTTTCTTAGTGCGTCAAAGAGTGCCAAGTATTCCGCTTGAATGAAGATGAGCGTGAGTTGTTTTGATTGGCCATTCGGGCGGACTACTTTTCTACCATCATTTCCTTCTTGCCAGGTCCAACCGGTGCTTGGTCTTACAACAACGCGTCCATCAGATCCTTGATCCCAAGTCCAACCTGATGTAGGTCGCACGACCCTCCTTCCATCCCTTCCTTGGTTGTATGTCCATCCCGAAAGCGGATGAACTACTTTTCTTCCATCAGACCCTTGTTCCCAGGTCCATCCGGCAGTTGGACGTGCTACTTTTCTTCCATCCGATCCTTGTTCCCAGGTCCAACCATTCAATGGCCTAACAATTCTTCTTCCATCCGATCCTTGTTCCCAGGTCCAGCCGCTTATAGGTCTTGGGGTCCAATATCCATCTGATCCTTTTTCATTGGTCCATCCGCTGTATGGCCTAAAAAAACTCCTTCCATTCAAATCAGTTTCAAGATACCAATTAGAAGATGGATAGGCCACAATTCGTCCGTCGTCACCTTCTGTATACCTCCAATTTTGAGGAAAAGCTACCATGCGCCCATCGGATCCGGTAACTCTTCTCCAATGGGTAGGAAAACACACCATGCGGCCATCTGTTCCTTGATAATAATTATAATTCGCATTGATTTGAGAAAGGGTAATAGTCCCAGTAGCATAATTAATTGTTATGTTACTATTGCTCGTGGAAGTTTGCTTCGGTTGTTCTGAATCACTTGGCCAGCCAATGATTTGCTTCATCGAAGGAATCGTTGGAAGCAGTTGGGCATCAATTCCAATAATTTGTAAAGCAAAAATACTTAATATGCATGCTCTAATCGACTTAGATGCAATAGGTTTTCTAATCATCATCTTCGTCATCATCATCATCCGACTCGATTTCCTTATGATCTTTTTCTAAGGCATCAAATTTGGCTTTCATGGTTGGGTTATTCTTGACCAGCTTTTTAATAGATAATTCATCCGCTTTGTCATTGGCTAAGCGCAAATTATTCGCTGATTTTAATAGATTCTCCTTAGTTTTTTCTAATTGTTTAATCGAATCATCGATGTTTTTAATGGCATCAGCAAAACGCTCGGTAGCTATGCGATAGTTTTTGCCAAAGGCATCTCGAAATCCATTCAATTGTTCTTCAAATGTACTAATGTCAATGTTTTGGTTCTGAACCCGAAGCAGTTCAGTTTTGTACGCCATCGATTTTAACGCAGCATTTCGCAACAGGGTAATGATTGGAATAAAGAACTGTGGCCGTACCACGAACATTTTAGGGAATTTATGAGAGACGTCTACGATTCCTGCATTGTAATATTCATTATCAAGTTCAAGCATGGTAACCAACACCGCATATTCACATCCTTTCTCCTGTCGATCCTTATCGAGTTCTTTAAGAAAGTCTTCGTTTCTACGTTTTTTAGCGGTTCCATCAGATTCGTTTTTCATTTCAAACATGATGCTTACAATTTCATTTTTGTCTGCATCTACATCACGAAAGATAAAATCCCCCTTGCTTCCCGAACTTGCGTCGTTGTCTTTCTCGAAATAGGCCAATGGAAAGGCTGCGGACCTAATTTTATTAAACTCAATTTCACAATGTTCTTCCAGTGTTTCGCCAACCATTTTTGTAGAAAGCTTGAGCTTCAGGTCCTTGTGACGTTCAATCTCCTCTTCTTTCATTTTAATTAGTTCGTCCTTCATTTTTAGCTGTTCTTGGAACTGTTGTTGAAGGGTACTGGCATGGAGTTTCATTTCGGTGTCCTTACTCGCTAAGGCATTGGAAAGTTGGTCTTTTTCTTTTTCCAATAAGTTGGTCGCTTCTGAAATCTTGAGTTGCTTTTCCAATTCTGCATTGTCAAGTTTGGCCTTCATTTCATTTAATTGAAGCGATGCTGCAGCTTGTTGTTCAGATAGCGCTTTCTCCCGGGCACTGATGGCTTCTTGGATTTTTATTTCAAATTGAGCTGCTAATAATTTCTCGCCCGCCTCTTTTTCTTTAGCGGCATTCTCGAGCCTGATTTTTAACTCATCTTCGAATTGATGATCACGCACTTGTTTGAGGATATCCGCGTATCCGGCTTCATCTATTTTAAAGGCTTTCTGGCAATGAGGACAAATAATTTCGTTCATGGTTATTGTTGTTTTTGAAATTTGACCGCAGGTAAACGACGTTCATGGAAATTCATAACAAAAGACGGAAAAAAAAATGAGTTGCGCATATCAAATATGGGTAAGCTGTAACTTTTCTTTAAAAGGGAATTGAATAGCTATGAAATCAAAACAAAAATCACGAAGAGCAACGGTCATTGTGTCTAATGATCAAGGAATTTTACTCACACGAATGAAGGGCGATTCACGTTGGATGTTGCCAGGCGGTTATCCAGAACGATATGAAACACGAGAAACTGCCGCAAAACGCGAATTATTTGAAGAAACAAGCTTAGTATCGCTGACGTGTAACTTTCTGTTCGAATTTGAAAGCAGTACGCGATACCACAAGGTGTTTCTGATTCATGCGCAGGGTGATTGGAAACCAAGTATGGAGATTGAGGCCCTGGGGGTCTATAAAGACGGTAACATATGTTGTTTAACGACAGAACAACGTATCTCTGAGGCTTTTCTTTATAAAAGTTCACGCGAGATAATCGACAGGTATGCGCGAATGAATGAAATACCGGAATAGGAGGACTGGATCGTTTGATTTTTATCTAGATTGGACTTATAAATGTTATTTTAGCTAAAATAATGTTTATCAATATGAATAAGTTACCTCATACCATTGAAGCAATGGAATCCTTATTTGTCAATGCGAAACGTAGATCCATGGTATTTCTTCTTGTTGGAGTCCTTTGGTTCGCCTGTTGTGCGTATATCTATGCAACTACTTCAAATGAGCATCTAAAGACTTCCTTAACCGTGTTTTTTTGGATTACTGTCTGTATATGGGTTATTGCTGCAGTTTTTCAGTTATTTGTTATCGCTAAAACCTCTATCGAATTAGATAAGATTTCTGATGAGCGAATTGGGAATTTTACGACAGAAGAGGTACGCGCCATGTTTAAGGAAGTGTTGGATAACACGGTATTAAAGGAAAATCCAACCGTGTATATCAATAGCCTTAACGTATATAATGCCTTCGCCATGAATACCCTATTTAATTTCTATAAACCTATTAATGCCATATATATGACACGGCTGTGTTTTGACGTACTAAATAGGGAAGAGATTCTAGCTATACTTTATCATGAAATGGCTCATTTTAATAAGTACATGTACATGGAATCCAAGACAATGAGTCTTGGTTTATTATTCTTTCTGATTTTACCTTTTTCATTCACGGTGTTGGTTCCTGGGGTTTTCCTAAAAGTAATTTTTGTTATTCTAATGATATTTCTTGTCGGTTATGTTTGGAAAAAAATTCGAGCTGTTCATGAATTTGAAGGACATGCATTAGAATATTTGTGTGATACCAAAGCTGCTGAGCGCGTAGGGGCCTTGCCTATGATAAATGCCTTAATTGTTTTAAGCCGTGAAAACGTAACATTGGATTTAGAATCGAATAAGGATCGGATTAAAAAGAAAGTAATTAGTACAAAACCAAGGGTATTGGTGGATTGGTCTCATTTTGATAATCACATTGTTAATGGAAAAATTGAACATGAGGAATACGATCAATTAATTCTAACCTTGGAAAAAACTCAGAATCCCAGACTTATTCCAGATTCTGAAATTGATGAAGATGGATCTTCGCATCCCAGCCTAACAAATCGTGTCTTATTTCTCCATCGTAATTTTTCAAGTAAGCGCGTTTAGATGAGTTTGAAATTTTCAAACCCGGAACAATTTATTGAAGGGTATGTAACTTCTCGTTATAAGGATTATGAGACGAATGATTGCGTTGTTAAGGCATTAGCAATTTTGTTTGGCATCTCTTACGATGAATCGCATGGTTTTACCAGAGGCTTTTTTAGTAGGGGTGAACGTAAGGGTACGCTAGGATTTACTGAAGGAATTCGCTCCATGATGCGCAATCCTCACATACGGTTTAATGGGGCTATACGCGAAGTACAATGTATGCGAAAAGAAACTATACATTCCGTGCAAAAAACTTACTCCAATGGTATGTTCTTGGTTGATTCTGTCAATCATGTATCTGTGCTTTGCGATGGTGTTTGGCTGGATTATGAGGGCTTAATTTCAGCAAAAACTAAGGTGTGTGCAATCTATCAATTCAGCGATTTCAATCATTATACCAAGTTTCGCGCAGCGGTTCGGAAGAAATCCGCTTCAAAAGTTGATTGGTTGAGTTGGATTCTTGCCATTCTCATTGCTTACGCGCTCATTTTTCATGGGGATCAGGTTAAAAAAGACTTATTACGCTTGAAGCATTGGATTCAATATGAAATTTCGGGTTAAATTCGCCAAAGGATTGATATTTAACTTACACAATGGAAGAACCAAAGCAAGATTCGGGTAATTTAACTCCGATTGAGAAATATAAAGAACTTCAGAAACAAGACTGGCAATTGGAAGGGCTTATCGTAACTTCGATTATATACGGTCTTTTTCAAATTCCTGAACTTTTGCAAAACAACATGGCAGGGTTCTTAAATTTTGTTCCGAGTACAGAAATTGTTTTTGCATGGTTCCAAATCCTTGGATTAGCTGCCATTGTATTAATTAGCAATTTGCTTTTGTTGATCATGTACCGTTTGATCTGGATTATTGTAGCATTTTCTCCGAATACGGACTACGATCGTCTGCAACGCCTAAACGACCTCTCGGGGCTGCATTTGTCATTTGGCTTTCGTTGGTTCCTGTTTTTAGTTACTTCATCCTTTATATCGATGATGTCCTACGGGTTTCTGGATATTTTCCTTGGACTCAACGGCGCACTTGCGGAAGCTATTGCGATTATGGTAAGTTTACTGTTTGCGTTTAGTATAATGGAAAGTTTATTAAGTTTATTTACCGTTAATCTGCCTAATGCTGATAGGAAAATTAGGCGAAGGTTTACAGTATTCATTCAGTTGCTTTTTTTTCTAGTTAATCCATTAATTTTAGTTTTTTCAATGGTTAAAGCTAAAAAGTTATTCAGCGCAATTGGATTTAATTATAACCTTGATTTGTTGAATTATGCTAAAGTCAGAGCAGCTTCCGTGAAATTATCTGGCGAGCAATCGGCGGACCCTACCTACCGAAAAACTGACAATCACCGAACCATCGGGGATATACTAAAGTTACAGAATTGGCCTGCGGCAATTGATGGGATGCTTTTGCTGATAATTTCAACATTCATCATGTTTTCATTTTCAAAAACAGAGTTGAAAAAGGATACTGATTTAATTCAAGTAATGCAAAGCGAAACGTACATGTTGTTTACAGTGGATCAATCTTTAGGATTGATTGTAACGAATAATTTTTTCATCCTACCTTCCTACAAAAAATCACCGCCCCAGCAAATTTTAAATTTAAGCCAGTTGGGAGTAACGGTTAACGGTAAGAAGAAGGCTGTCAATTGGCTCTGGAACCGGGGTGAAGCTGATTACGGAATCCATGCCTATGTGAACTATAAAGACTTGGATTCGGGGGTGAATATCATACGCATTAAATTTGGTAAATACCAAGAGGAATTGGAATTCTACCGAGAGAAGTAGAGGTAAACATTAACGTTTTACAGTAACATGAATAC
>JBEIDV010000072.1:0-8925 GCA_040383285.1 Crocinitomicaceae bacterium
ATGAATGTTTTTTACACGAATGCTGGCTTTAAAGCAGGGATGCGCTTAGAGAGTTATTTGCCCCGAATTCAAGGGTATCCAAATCGCTTTGACGGAACGGGACTCGGTATGCGTTATGTGGGCTACTCGAATTCAAAAGTGGATGTCACCCTTGGTCATTTTTATGAGCAGTTTGGTAATGGCCTAGCACTTAGAGCCTATGAAGACCGCGCATTAGGCTATGATAATGTGTTAGACGGCGCCCGGATTATTTTCAAACCATTCAAGGGAATTCAAATTAAGGGAGTATATGGTCAACAACGGCTTTCATTTGAAGCGGGTCGTGTTGTTAATTCAGATGGAATTGTGCGCGGTATAGATGCCGATATTCATTTAAATGAAACCTTTGCTAAACTCAGCGCATTTCCATTAGATGTAATTCTAGGAGGAAGTTTCGTCAGTAAATACCAAATAGATGATGATGATCAATTGATTTTACCAGAGAATGTTGGCGCCTATGGTGGACGGATGAAATTACAGTATAAGAACTTTCGTTTAGATGGGGAGTACATTCAAAAAGAACAAGACCCCTCGTTGGATAATGGTAAAATCTACAATTTTGGCCACGCGGCGGTAGTAAACTTTGGCTATTCTAAGAAAGGTATAGGCTTTAGTCTATCTGCAAAATCGGCCGATAACATGAGCTATCGCTCAGACCGGAATAAAGAACTTCAAGACGTTTTCATCAACTACCTTCCCGCACTCAATAAAACACACACCTACAACTTGGTAGCTACACTATATCCCTATGCAACACAACCGTTGGGAGAGGTGGCATATCAAGCAGATTTTTTATACACCATTAAGAAAGGTTCCAAACTGGGTGGGAAATACGGCACTACGCTCGGAGTTAATGCATCCACAACGTATCGCCCAGTGCAGCATACCAGTGGTATTAATCAGTTAGATTCTAGCCGTGTGGCATATGAAACCCACCTATTCGACAAAAGCGATAGTTTATATTGGAGAGACATTAATGTAAATATCACGCGAAGAATCAACAAGAAACTCCTCCTTTTAGTGTCTTATTTTAATATTACTATTAATAATGATATCGCTAAAGTTTCCAATGATGCAACGGGTATTATTTCGTCTCATATTGGTGTGGTAGAAGCGTCCTATAAAATCAATTCAAAACACAACATTCGCGTTGAACTTCAAGGAATGTTCGTAAACAAGAAAGATGATGGAGCGATTAATGATAAAGGGAATTGGGCTACGGCGTTAATAGAATATACGGTTTCACCAAGCTATTTTGTAAGTTTCATCAACCAATATAATTATGGTAATCCAGACGCAAATAAGCGAGTAAATTATCCAAACCTAACCTGCGGTTATATTCATGAATCGACACGTGTTATGCTTTCCTATGGGCGTCAACGGGCCGGATTGTTTTGTGTAGGTGGCGTTTGTCGTTTTGTACCCGCCAACAATGGCCTTACCTTAAGTTTCACTCAAAGTTTTTAAGAAATGAATCGATTGTTATTGTGTTTTTTGGCGCTACTTATTGTGAGCTCCAGTTGCGATCACGTTACTAATCCATATCCACCAGGGTCCACGAATGGATTGGATACCACACTGTATCCCGGTAATTGGTCGGATTATCTAGCCAATGAGTGGCCACAATTTTCGCTAAACACGAATGTGAATAGAAATATCCTGTTAGAAGATTTCACAGGGCATAAGTGTATTTATTGTCCTGCCGCCGCTGACCTTGCGCATGCCTTATACGAAGCAAATCCGGGCCGTGTTTTTCCTTTGTCCATTCATGCCGGTCCAACCGGGATTGGTGATTTTCAAACGGTAACGCTTCCAGAATACCCCTTAGATTTTACTACTACAGATGGCTTGGCAATTGCACAGTATTTTGGAATTAATGATGGTGGGTTTGTTGGTAACCCACGAGGAGCCGTGTCAAGAATTAATAACGGCGGTGTGATTTTCCAAAGTCCAGGGGCATGGACCGGAATGGTTTCGAATGTACTAGCACAAAATGAGTTAAAAGTTAATATACAATCAGCCCTTAATTATTACCCGAGTACGAAAGGCGCATTTTTGCACGTGGAAGTAGAAAAAATAGATCAAACAATATCTTCAGAATTAGGTATTGTTGCTTGTTTGGTTGAAGACTCCTTAGTTGGTGATCAAAAAATGAGTGACAACTCACACAATTCATCCTACATCCACCGCGATATCCATCGGGGTAATTTGAATAATACGCCGTTTGGCCGCACACTTATTAGCGCTGATCTAATCGGAGATAAGTACTATGTGAATTATAGTTTCGCTGTTCCAAATCAACTGAATGGAACCCACAATGCATCTAACATGCATGTGTTGGTTTACGTTTATGATAAAACCACATGGGAAATATATCAGGTGATAAAACAAGCTATTGAATAAAAAAAAAGGCCGCAATTGCGGCCTTTTAAATGTGGTATCAGAACCTTAGTTCTTAATAAATCGAATCGTTTCTTTACCTAAAGAGCCCAGTGTGTTTACAAAGTAAACGCCAGCGTTTAGTGAAGATAAATCAAGGGTTGCTTGTGTTTGACCAGATACATTTTTAGTCAAAATCACTTGGCCATTTAAGTTTGTAATGGTAAGTTCATCTGCAACAATTCCTTTGATAGAAACTTGTCCGTTTGAAGGATTAGGATAAATAGATAAGGGCTCTACTACGGATGTAATCAATCCCGCAGTACCAACATTGATTTTATATCCACCAAAAGAAACACTTTGTGTAACTGGTGTAGCTGGCAAACCAGGGATTAAGGTAACCATTACCGTTGCATCTACTTCAATCGTAATCGGATACGTTCCTGTATTCGCTGTTGTTCCATATACATTGGCGCATCCATTAGCTCCACCTGCATAGGTACAGTTTGCGATGTTACACGCATAGTTGTAACCACTTGGCAATCCTAAAACGCCGGTTACTGTAAATCCTTGAATTGGTGAACCAACAAATTGTCCTGAGGCATCTAATTCAGCTGATACCGTTGCGGGCACTTTAAAGTTCAAGTCTGTAGAATACGCAACGTTTGCCGCTGCTGGAGGAAAATTTTGTGTGGTATCAGGCCATACACCGTATGTAGAATCCACATAATTTGCACCTGGGGTACATGATTGTGCGTCAACCGACAATGCTATAAGGCCGATTGCAGCAAAAGAAAGTAACAGTTTTTTCATAGTTGATCGTTTAAGAATTTAATCAAAGATAACAAAAAGACATGGAATTAAAAATCAGTACCTTTGACCATGCGTTTTTATACTCAGTCTGAACGGAAATCTATGAGTACACTTGAGGAAGTGATTGGTTTTGAGCAGATTCAATCTGAGCAAACGGCACTTTTTAATGCGTGGATTGAATCGAATTCATCCTTATTATCCTTTTTACAAGGAAAAGAAACTAGACCGTTTAAAGACTCGTCGATGCTAATAAAGAATGCGTTGTTGCCTGATTTTAAACGTTATGTAGCACATTTTTTACCACTATTCGAACCGCAGGAAGATGACTTTTGGGGCAGTTTAGCAGCGTACATGAGTTATTTTTGTATTGTTGATTCCACTGCAATTAAGGAGGTTTTGCCAAATGTTTCCCGTCAAATAACTCAACAAAACGAACGGGATTTCCCATCATCTATTAATTCTGGGGAAGCGTACAATCAAGCTGCATATGCTTTTTTTGCTCCGAGTAAATTGATGGCTTATAGCACCTTTCCAAAGGAATGGGAAGTCTTGCGTATTCAATTCATAGAACATGCGCTACGGATGATAAATAACCCCTACTGTTCGGGGAACACCGCAGGATTTATCTTGTCTAAATTAAGGACAATACATTGCCCAGTGGCCGTAAAGGAAGCAATCGATGATGCATGGACTAGTTTTCATAAAGGTCAGTTGAACGTTCAAAAGAACGAACCCAAGAAATATAAATTGAATCGACCATTGATCATTCGCATAGCGTTTGGTGTGTTCGGAGTTGTAGTGATTTTGGTTCTTTTTAAATGGGTATTTACTATGGATGAAGATACATCGGAATTCACCCCATCTTCCTCTTTAATTTATTTTACACCAAAGGAGCGTATTTTCATTGATACTACCTTAAGACGAGAAAAACCCATTAGATCAACCGTTTCGTTGAGTTCAAGTGCTGTTGGAGTTAATTATCAAATCAGGCAAGCGTTTGTGAATAAAAAGGCAGAAGCGCTATATACTTCGTTAACGAATGGATTAAACGACTTTTATTATAATCCAATTCCGCTAAAGGATAGCACCACCGAAAACACGTTGGAGGGCACTACGTCACTTGCCGAGTTTAATGGAAAATCAACCATAAAATGTAAAAATACTTCCGCCTATGATGTGCTATTAATTGCCTTTAATGAGCTTTCCGGCTCACCAGTTTACAGTAGGTTGATTCGAACAGGCACCACACAAACATGCCAACTAACTAAAGATGCCAAAATCCTTATTCTGCCGGGGAAAGAGTTTTCGGGATCGAATAAAATACCATTTAATGTGTGGGACTATAATTTCGACCAAGGGCTACAGCAGGTGTATACCTTTAGCGGAGGCTTATCGTTTGCTGTAGTTTTTCGAGGTGAATGGGGAGAAGAGTTCTCATTTACCAACCCATATCAATGTTTTAAATTGAATCCGTAATTATGTTGTATAATGTAACCGTGAGTATTGATCCATCCATTGAAACCGATTGGGTTCATTGGATGCAAAACGTTCATATTCCAGCCGTACTTCAAACCAAGTGTTTTACCAAATGCGTACTTTCCAAAGTACATGGCAACGAAGCGGGTGAATGTACTTTTTCCGTGCTTTATTGGGCGATCAGTAAACAGGATTTTGAACAGTATCTTTCTACCCACGCGTTAACCTTACAGATGGAACATTCCACGCGTTACGAAGGTAAATTCGTGGCCTTTAGAACCACCATGGACTTAATCTCGGAACTCAACCCATGAATGTTAAAGCAAAAAAGCACTTAGGGCAACATTTTTTAATAAATACGGCCATTTGTGAGAAAATCACGGAGGCATTGCCGGTATTTGACACGCCGATGAAAGTGGTTGAGATTGGTCCAGGCAAGGGCGCGATTACTGATTTTTTCCTCAAGCGAACAGACTTGGATTTTTGCGCATTTGAAGTAGATTTAGAATCAATCCTGTATCTAAAAAAAGCACATCCTGAATTCAATAAGGTATATAGTCAAGATTTCTTAGAGGCAAACTTTAGTGAGTACTTTCAAGAAGATCAGTTCTGTGTGGTAGGTAATTTTCCATATAATATTTCTTCTCAAATTTTATTTAAATGCCTTGAATCAAAACATCAAATCCCGATAATTCTCGGCATGTTTCAAAAAGAGGTAGCGCGACGAATTGCAGAGCCCCCGGGAAGTAAAGAATACGGCATATTAAGTGTATTGATGCAAGCATACTATGAGGTAAGTTATTTGTTTACCGTAGAACCGGGCTCTTTTTACCCCCCACCAAAAGTAAAATCTGGCGTAATTCGCTGCGTAAGAAACAACCGAACCGTATTAGGCTGTGATGAAAAGCTGTTTGTTAAGGTTGTAAAAGCGGCATTTAACCAACGTCGTAAAACCTTACGAAACTCAATTAGGGCAGTTTTTCCGAACGCAATATTAACGGAGGAGTTTGAATCACGACGTCCCGAGCAACTCAACGTAGAATCTTTTATTCAATTAACAAATTTAATTCAACCCTATGTCAACGCGTAAACTCACCCCACTTGAAATGCTGCAATCTGCCGATTTGGAAACGGTATTAAATGGTGTGGAATTAATTGAAGAAAAAGGTAAAACCACTCAATTACCCGAACTATTTAGGTGCTATTTAACACATACCGAATTGCCGCATAAAAAAGCACTGTATGAATTGCTGTCCTCTATTACAATTAAAGGCGCAAAGGAAGCGTGGATTGCCCTGCTTTCAATGCCTGAATTCACCCAGGTTAATGCACAAATTGTAAATATTCTTTGGAACACCCGATTGGATTTTAGTGCTGAATTGGAGCGTTTTGTTCAGTTGGCCGTGCAATTAGATTATCTAGGGACCTTAGAGTGTTTGACATTAATTGAGAATATGGAGGGTCCTTTTCAAGAGCAACAATTGCTTGAATCAGAGCTTATCTTAAAGGAATATGTGAAGAAACAAGTGGATGAAGGGGCACAAAAACAACAGTTAATTTTTAGCTTAGTTCAACATCTTGAACAATTGAAAATGCAAGAAGATCACGATTTATTTTTCGAGTAAAACAGCATTATATCGTTGGATAACCTCTTCATTCATATGAATAAACTGCTCGTGTTTCGATGCGTAAAATGTAAAGCTTTTCTCATAAGAAGCGCGACTTATTCCGTGGGATGCAAAGAGGGTTTTTAATGCCCGGTCTAAGTGCTTTTTATATTGTATTGGTGCACCGTATTTTTTTTGATAATGCATTTCTAATACATAGACATCAGCCATAATTTCAATCATTTTATCCTCCTCAATCACTTGAGTTTTATCACTCGTGGATTGACAAGCGAATAAAACGAAAAAGCAAAATATACTTAGGGCTAGTCTCATAATCGATTAAACAAAAGGCGTTTCCCGTTGCTTCCTTCAATAATTTTACCGTCTTCATAAACTAATCGACCATTAACAAAGGTACGGCGTACTTCATGGTTGAACGTGATCCCCTCAAAAGGCGACCAACCACATTTATATAACAGGTTGTTTCTGTTTACAGCTGTTTTATGCGTTGGATTAATTTCCACCAAATCAGCAAAGTACCCTTCTTTGATATAGCCGCGGTTACTAATGCGAAATAAATCTGCAGGCGCATGGGCCATTTTTTCTACAATGCGCTCTATTGTGATTACTCCTTGAATGGATTTCTCAAGCATGGCAAGTAACGCATGTTGAACGAGTGGACCACCTGATGGCGCGTTAAGGTAGTTCTGACCCTTTTCCTCTAGGGTATGTGGTGCATGATCAGTTGCAATTACATCGATTCGATTATCAAGTACGGCGCTCCAAATCATTTCTCGATCCCCACGTGTTTTTACTGCAGGATTCCATTTGATTAGATTACCTTTCATGGCATAATCTTCCTCACTAAACCATAAATGATGAACGCAAGCCTCTGCTGTAATTTTCTTTTCTTTTAAGGGTTGGGTATTGGTGAACAGCCCCGTTTCTTTTGCCGTTGAAATATGCAATACATGCAGCCTAGCCCCGGTTTTTTTTGCGAGTTCAACCGCAAAAGAGGACGAGAGGTAACACGCTTCTTCACTGCGAATAAGGGGGTGCATTTCAATCGGAATTTCCAATCCAAACGTTTCTTTTGCTTTAGCAAGGTTATTCCTTATGGTGGTCTCATCTTCGCAATGCGTAGCGATTAGCGTTGGCGCATTTGCAAATACATGCTCCAAGGTATTGTAATTATCCACCAACATATTGCCCGTGGAAGATCCCATAAAGATTTTAATTCCGCATACCTTTTCTGAATTGGTACGCATCACCTCGTCGTAATTATCGTTTGAAACGCCCATGAAAAAGGAATAATTTCCAATGGATCTTTCCGCTGCTATGGCGTATTTGTCTTCCAAAAGGGCCTGCGTTAAGGCGTTAGGCACCGTGTTTGGCATTTCCATGAAGGATGTGATTCCTCCGGCAACCGCCGCACGAGATTCAGAAAAAATATCGGCTTTGTGGGTAAGACCAGGTTCTCTGAAGTGCACTTGATCGTCAATACATCCTGGAATCAACAGGTTTCCGTTTAAATCAATTTCCTGATCGTAAGACTGGTCAATTTGCCCGTCAATAGACTCTATGATTTCATCCCGAATGCTTAAATCAGCAAAATACCTGCGGCCTTCGTTAACAATCTGTGCATTTCTTAGAATTATCCGGCTCATAATTTCATAGTTCTCATTTTCCAAACACCTATTAAGGCCTCTTTAAAAATACCGGTACTCATTTTGGATTCCCCGTAGATGCGGTCTTTAAACGTTATGGGTACTTCGGTGATTTTCAAGCGATGTTTTCGCACAGCATACTTCATGCATATTTGAAAGGCATACCCTTTAAAATGAATGATATCTAAGTTAATTGATCGAAGTGCTTTGTTCGTGTAGCATTTAAATCCGGCGGTAGAGTCATGAACACCAATCCACAAGACGAGGCGTACGTATAGGTTGGCGAAATAGGATAATAACCACCTACTGAAAGGCCAATTTTCTATCTTGCCCCCCTTACAATACCGAGAGCCGATTGCCAGTTCTGCGCCATCAACACACGCTTTTTTAAGTCGAATTAAATCCACGGGATCGTGCGAGAAATCACAATCCATCTCGAAAATATAAGCATAATCCTTGGAAATTGCCCATTTGAAACCGGTGATGTATGCTGTTCCTAACCCTAATTTTCCGGGGCGATTTATTACGTGAACTCGTCCTGGGTGAGCGGCTATAATATTTGAAATTAACGCGGCCGTACCATCCGGTGAATTATCATCAACAAATAAAATATCAAAGGCTTCTTCTAATGCCAATACCGCGTCCGTCATTAATTGAACGTTTTCTCGCTCGTTGTACGTGGGAATAATGACAATGCTGTTTGACATGGGTTTTTGTTCGTCAACGAAATTAAGGAAACGAATGCAGTTCTTAAAACAATCCATCAATTTTAACGGATTGAGGTCAAAAAGAATAGTGTTTATAAACATTAACACCTTGAACCCATTATTCCTTGTTATCTTTGTGTCATATACTTTATACATGGATATTCAAGAAATATTAATTAAGGCAGCCCAATTGATTGCCTCCTTGGCGTTTTTAGTTACAATACATGAATTCGGTCA
>JBEIDV010000073.1:0-8813 GCA_040383285.1 Crocinitomicaceae bacterium
GACCTGTTGTACCAAATCAATCAATGCGCTTCGATCTGCAAAGGCGACGTCCTCTTCACCAAAATCCAATTCCAATTCAATGAGGCTGGCAAATTCGATCAACTTTTCACGTAGGGCACTCAATTCGTGTGAGAAGGTCCCTCTCAATTGATTCAAAGCCATCGCATGCGCTTGCTGACTTTGAGAGGCGATGAGGTCGGCCACTGCTTCTGCTTGGGATAGGTCTAATTTTCCGTTGATAAACGCACGTTGCGTGAATTCCCCTGGAGTGGCAAGACGAGCACCTTGTCCTACTAAGGATTGTATGATACTTTGTTGTATATATGACGAGCCGTGGCAATGGATTTCAATAGTCTCTTCACCTGTAAAGCTTTTCCCGTGCGCAAAGTAGGTAATTAATACTTCATCGATAGGGGTTTGGTCCAAGGCCGTTCCCCGGGATTTAAAATCCTGGGGAACGGCCTTGAATAAGGCGAAATGTACGGTATGACTTGCAATAGAACCTAAGTCCTTGCGTACATGAACTTGTGTAATCGCTTTTGCCATAGGGCCAGAAAGCCGAATTACCGATAAGGCACCCGTTCCTCCCGTAGCTAAGGCAACAATCGTATCTTGAATCATGTGGTAAAGGTACGAACTTCTATGGGTTAAGCCATGAAGCGAGGAGGGATGACCAATCCATAGATTCCTCGGTATTGCGACTATACACTGGGTTAATTCCTTGAGCTTTCAGCGCATGCTCAGTACTTAATCCCCAAGCAATTACCTTGGCATGGGGCGGAAGTTGATTTAATTTTAGGTATGAAGCTACATTGCTCGGGCTTGTAAAAACATAGAGGTCACAGGGTGTAATTACTCGTGGTGAAAGTCGTGTACTATATACAGAAATTACTTCGATTTGATCATCAGGAAATACCTGAGATATACTCCCTAAGCTCCGGTCTGAAACGGGAAATAAAATACGTTTTTTTCCTGCCCAGGCCTTGAAATCTTGTGCGGTTTGGTTCGGATTGCCAGGGGTATTTCCATGCCAAGCGATCTGAGCATCACAAAATGCAGCGGTACCTTTTGAAATGCACGCTATTTTGGTATCTGGCGTGATCACGTGTTTACCAAATTCATATGCTCTCGGACTACTAAAAAAAACAACATCATATGGTAAGCTTGGCTTATTAGGTATCGCATCGAAGGTGATTAATGACTGATCAATAAGTTCAACGCCTAAGGTAGTGCATACATGTACTAGGGGATGTGTGGGCGCTAATTCCGAAGAATAAAAGACGCGCATTACAAGGCGTTTAGGGTTTCAATAATTGATGGAACAGGGTCTAAATTCTTTTCGATCGGAAATTTTATAAGGACTGCCGCTTCTTGTTTGGACTTTGCATAAGAAACGTGTACCACTTCCCCGTCATTGTATACACCAAGCGGTAATTGACAGCCGCCTTCCATGTTTCTAAGTACTTCACGTTCAATGTGTATGCAATGTTCTGAAGGTTCATAATTTAATTTCCTAACCCACGCATAGGTATGGTTATCGGTCGACCTAACCTGCAGCCCAAGTACGCCTTGTGCCGGTGCTGGAACGAATTCTTTAGGGTTTAAGGTGAGCGTGATTAGGTCACTCGTGTCTAAATTTAATCTAGAAACCCCCGCTTTGGCTAATAAAATAGCATCGTATTGTCCGCTGCGGAGTTTTTCAATTCGTGTAGGAACATTACCTCGTAACTCCTCAATTTGTAAATCGGAGCGGAAGGTGCGAAGTAAACTTTGTCTACGAGCCGAACTAGTTCCGATTCGAGCTTCTTCTTTAAGTTCGAAGGGTTGGGATGAGTCGTGTGCCTCATTACGTATAAGTAGGAGTTCACTTGGGTCTTCTCGCTCGGATACAGCGGCAATCACTAATCCCGGAGGCGGTGTAGTTTCTAAATCTTTATGGGAATGCACCGCAAGGTCTACCTCACCTTGGAGCAGCGCATGTTCAATTTCTTTGGTGAAAAATCCCTTTCCTTCAAGTTTATCAAAACTCAAATCTTGAATACGATCCCCCTGGGTTTGAATGATGTTGATACTTACCACACATCCAAGGGATTCTAACCTGGTTTTAACGTGGTTTGCTTGCCAAAGGGCAAGATCGCTTCCACGTGTACCAATGCGAATGTATGGCTTATCCATGTTTAACAAGAATTTCTTTAGCCAATTTCATGGGTCCAGCGATGTATTTTTTCTCGACATATCCCAATACTTTTTCTAGCACTTCTCGTGATTGAGGGTCAAGGGCATTGATTTCTGTTTTAAACACTTCGTTTACTGCATCTGCCTTGATGCGTTTAATTTCTTCTGGAACTGCCCGCATAGCCAATTCTACGTGTCGAACTTGTAGCACCTGCTCAAATTCTTGGTGGGCTTTGTGTAGAATAAGTTCTACATGCGCTAACTCTTTGGAACGTTCTTGCAGGTTTTCATGAGAAATCTTTTGCAAGAGGCTCACAGAAATGTGTTTAACAGGGTGTTTAACAATGATTTCTGGATCTAAATCTTGTGGTATAGCAATATCGATCACTGTTTTTGGATGTTGCTCTCCTTGCAGCAGCTTTTCGTAAAGCGCAGGGGTAATCACATGATGATCGGCGCCGGTGCAACTGATAATCACATCAAATCCACCGCGGTATAAATGCAGTTCTTGAAGCGGATAAGCCAAGCCACCTAACTCTTCCGCAAGTTGCGTTGCTTTTTCAAGGGTCCGATTAAATATGGCGAAGTTTTTAAACCCATGTTTTTTAAGAAAACGGCCCATGGTAGTATTCGTAACTCCTGCACCGATAATTAAAAATCGAGCATCTAAAGGAATTTGTAGTCTTTTGAGTTGGTGATAAGCCAGCGAAACTACAGAAACCGGTTTCGTAGAAATGGAGGTTCTCGTATAGACTTTTTTCGCTGTTTCAACGACGTGTCGGTTTATGATTCTAAGCAAGTCGCCGGTAAGTCCGATGGATGCACAATGCTCGTACGCTTGTCGGACCTGGGTAATAATTTCTCGTTCACCAATGATCATCGAATCGATGGAAGATGCCACAGACATGGCATGATCCACAGCATGCATACCTTGATAATGTTCGAGTTTTATTACAAATGAGGTAAGGTCTTCTTCAACAAGGCTTGGATAAATAACCCCTAAGAATTGGTGCATGAATTCGGTGTCAACCGTTCCATTAAATACGAAACTGAATTCCACCCGGTTACAGGTAGAAAGCATAAGCAATTCTTCGAGATTAAAGTCTTGTTTTACAGGAGTTAATCGAGTGTATTGTTCGTCCAAAGGAACATGAAGTAGACCGATTTTAGTCACCTCAAAATTCCGATGCGTAAACGCGATGGTATGTAAATACTTCAACACCTCTTTCGCCATAACTCGTTTCTAGTGCGACAAAATTCACGATTAACTCTATGTTAATTGTCATGAAATTGTCATGAAATAATAATTTAGAAACAATCCAAATTATTAGGCATTATCAACCTTATCTTGGCAAAGCTCCACTAAGAGTTTATCGCTGGATTTTGGATGTAGAAATGCAATTATTTTTTGGTCTGCTCCGGATTTGGGGCTTTGATGAATTAATTCGAATCCCGAAGCGATTAAACGCTCGATTTCTGCTTGGATATTGTCAGTTTCAAAGGCAACATGATGAACCCCTTTTCCTTTACTCGCAAGAAATTTGGCGATTGGAGAATCTGGGGTAGTTGCTTGGAGTAATTCGATTTTATTTGGACCCACCTGAAAAAAGGCAGTCATAACGCCTTCGGATGCAACCTCTTCCTGCTTATAACATGGGGTATTCAGTAGTGCTTCATATAAAGGGATGCTTTCAGCTAAGTTATCCACGGCAATTCCCAGGTGTTCAATTCTAAGTAACATCAGTATTTTATAAATTTTTCCGATTTATTATCGTAGTTAATGTTGTAGATTCCATTGAGTAATTCCGTACAATCAATGGTGTGACCGTACCCTTTTTTTAATAGATTACCAAATGCATCATACAGTTCATATTTGGTTTTTACAAGAACGCCATCGGTTTTAAAGTACAAGTTTGATTTTACTTTTGATGGGGTTTTTTTAACGGACTTTTTTGTCGAGGTAAATCCAACAGTTTTGGAATGACGTTTCTGACCCGTGTTGTCCACTTGAGCGACCCGTACTTTATTATATCCACTGGTTGGTAGAATGTCAATTGAATATTGGTTCGTGGTTTTTGCTCCTTTACCGAGCACCTCTGCGGCAACGACCCAACGATCCCATTTGAATTGTTCAACCAAGTAGGTTAGTTTTCCGGATTCGTTTTTGGTGGTCCATGAGATTTTACCTTGTGAATTTGCGCTTATTGAAACTACCTCAAAGGTACTGAATGGCAATAATACTTCAGGATTCACAAACGAAGGGGTGCACCCCTCGCCATGTTCTAATTCAATAAACACCTCGTCTCCTTTTTTGAGATTGAATAAGGTGAGGTCTATTTCAAAATAATCGGTTTGAATTGAGGCGGGTAAGACATTGCCATTAACCAGAACTTTATTAATGCAATACCCATAACCGTCATTTTTAATGGGGTTCGACACAAACAAATTCATCCCCTCATAATAGCCGCTTACAGATAGTATTTGTCCGAGGCAATTAACTGAAACAGCAAAAAAGAGAAAAAACAAAATAAACCAATGTCGACACATACTTCAAGTTTAAATCCTATCATTCATTTTCCAATTGAATTTAATTAAAATGTACTTTTGATTCATGGAATGGATACAAACAAATGTAGGAATAATTAAAGCCTTACACATAATTTTTATGGTAAGTTGGTTTGCTGGATTATTTTATATGGTCCGGTTATTTATCTATCAGGTGGAAGCGAATGGAAAACCGGAACCAGAGCGAAGTATTTTATCCAAGCAGTTTTTGATAATGCAAGGACGCTTATGGTGGATTATTTCAACCCCGGCAATGGTATTGACGGTAATTTTTGGAGTGTTAATGCTTGTTGCCTTTCCAAGTTACCTGAGCCAGCTTTACATGCACCTCAAATTAGGCTTTGTGCTATTGCTGTTGATCTATCATTTTATTTGTCAAAAGATTTTTTTCGATTTAAAAAACCATCGCTACCACTGGGGTTCTGGGGCGCTGCGGGTTTGGAACGAAGTGGCTACCTTACTGCTAGTTATTATTGTGTTTATTATCGTGCTTAAAGACTCAATGAACTGGGTATATGCAACCTTTGGTTTTTTTGCAGTGGCCTTACTTTTAATGTTTGCGATAAAAATGTACCAAGCAATTCGCAAAAAGGATAAAAAAGAAATAAAATAAGTGAGCTTAACAGAAAAGAATTTGTACCTTTGCGCCAATTTTTCAGGCCAATTTTAAAATGAGTCGAACTACAATTATACGTTTTTTAAGTATTGTAACATTCCTAGTATTGGTTTCATTCACGGGGAACGCTACGAAAGAAAAGAAATTCAATGTTACGGAGACAATTATGCACCACATCGGGGATGCGCATGAGTGGCATTTGTGGGGTGAGGGCCATAGCGGAACGTCTATTCATTTACCTGTAATTCTTGTGGATAATGGACTAAAAATCTTTAGTGCAGGTCATTTTTATCATGGAAAAGAAATTCATGTACAAGATTCGCTAAAACCGTTTGAATACATGTTAGGCGTTGGTCCTGCTAAGGGATATGCGTTATTGCATGAAAAAATATATAAGTTAAGCGATGGTAAATTGGTGTTCCATGGTGCTCATCCAAAAAATGCAATGCCCTTGGATTTATCGATTACAAAAAACGTGTTATCCTTATTTATAGGGTCATTTATTCTTTTAGTAGTTATGTTGTCAACTTCACTTTATTACAAGCGAAATGGCGCCGTAGCTCCGCGGGGAATAGCCAAATTTATTGAGCCATTAATTGTCTATGTGCGTGATGAAATTGTTAAGCCGAATATTCATGGTGAAAAGCATACCCGATACATTGGATTTATAACTACGGTATTCTTTTTTATTCTTGTGAATAATTTATTAGGCATGATTCCTGTTTTTCCTGGAGGGGCTAATTTGACAGGAAACATATCAGTAACATTGTTTTTAGCCGTTTGCACCCTGTTGGTGACGGTGTTTAGTGGGAACAAAAATTACTGGAAGCATATTTTTGCTACACCGGGAGTTCCGTGGGCTTTATTGCCGATTATGATTCCTATTGAATTGGTTGGGATTTTTACAAAGCCCTTTGCATTGATGATTCGTTTGTTTGCGAATATGACCGCTGGCCACATTATCGTATTATCTCTCATTTCGATCATTTTTATTAATAAATCTGAAGCATGGGGCTTGTTATCAGTTCCGATGGCATTGTTCATATCTGTTTTAGAGATTTTGGTAGCATTTTTACAAGCGTATTTGTTTGCATCTTTGTCGGCGTTGTTTATTGGAGCAGCTGTTGAGGAAGATCATCATTAGTTTAGTAACCTTTTAATTTATATACAATGGCAGTATTTGGTAGTGTAGCAGCAATTGGCGCGGGATTAGCCGTGTTAGGCGCTGGAATGGGAATTGGCCGTATCGGTGGTTCTGCAGTAGAAGGGATTGCTCGCAATCCTGAAGCTTCTGGAAAAATTCAAACCGCGATGATTATCGCAGCAGCCTTGATCGAAGGTGTTGCACTTTTCGGTGTGGTTGTGGGTATGCTTGGAGCAAACCAGTAAAAAAATGATTGTCCCCGCGGTTGGCGGGGACAATTAATTTAAATGTAAAAAAGGTAAAAAAATATATACAATGGATTTAGTAACACCCAGCTACGGATTATTATTTTGGACAGGAATAACATTCTGTCTTCTATTGTTAGTCTTAGCGAAATTTGTTTGGAAGCCAGTATTAAGTGCAGTAAATGCACGCAGTCAAAAAATCGATGAGGCATTGTTGGAGGCAGAGAAAGCTCGACAAGAAATGAAAAGCTTGCATGCAGAGAATGAGCGCATATTAAAAGAGGCACGAGCGGAACGTGATGCCATCTTGAAGGAAGCAAAAGAAGCAGGGTCTAAAATGATTGATGAAGCCAGAGAGAAAGCAAAATCAGAAGGGCTCAAGTTAATCGAATCTGCTAAAGTGGCCATTAGTAATGAACGTAACTCGGCAATCGCGGATATGAAAGCACAAATCGCATCCTTTTCTGTAGACATCGCAGAGGCGATCGTTAAAGAGTCATTAGCCTCTGATGAAAAGCAAAAAGCATTGGCCAGTAAATTGGTTGAAGATATCAAATTGAATTAATCATGGCATCAACAAAATCAGCTGCACGATACGCGAAAGCTTTATTGGACCTTACCCTTGAAAAAGGTTGGGTTGAGGCTGTAGAAAAAGATTTGATTCGTTTTGTTCATGTAGTCAAGGAGTCAAATGACTTTAGAATTTTCCTGAATTCACCCGTGGTAAGAGACGACAAGAAAATCGCAATCTATCATCAGGTGTTTGAAGGGTTCAATCCGGTTACGATGCAGTTCTTCGCCTTGGTTACAAAGAATGGAAGGGAACAATTGCTTCCTGAAATTGCCGCACAGTTTGAGCGTCAACTCATGAAACATCGCGGCATTGTTTCGGGTTCTATTGTTAGTGCTACTCCGTTAACAGAAAAAACTAAACAAGAAATTTTGGATCGCATTGCTCCAGCATTTGAGGGATCCTTAAAACTAACTGAATCCGTAGACCCATCCTTACTTGGTGGTTTTGTGATTCGAATAGAAGATAAACAGATTGATGCATCTGTTTCAAGTAAATTAAAAGAGTTAAGACAAGAATTAGTAAAATAAAGAACATTTAATTAATCAAAATGGCAGATTTAAAACCAGCAGAAATTTCGGCAATTTTAAGAGAACAATTGTCAGGTGTGAAAACCGAAGCTGAATTGCAAGAAGTAGGGACCGTATTACAAGTAGGTGACGGTATTGCGCGTATTTTTGGACTCAATGGCGTTCAGTATGGTGAATTAATTGAATTCGATGGTGGAATGCGAGGAATTGCACTAAACTTGGAAGAAGATAATGTCGGAGCGGTATTATTAGGTCGTTCTTCAGCAGTAAAAGAAGGAGATACCGTAAAACGTCTTGGACGAATTGCTTCGGTTCAAGTTGGAGATGGAATGGTTGGAAGGGTTGTAGATACCTTAGGGAACCCCATTGATGGTAAAGGACCAATTGCAGGTGAATTGTTTGAAATGCCAATTGAGCGTAAAGCACCAGGAGTAATCTTTCGTCAACCGGTAAACGAGCCGCTACAAACTGGAATAAAAGCAATTGACGCCATGATTCCAATCGGTCGCGGTCAACGGGAGTTAATCATTGGTGACCGTCAAACAGGTAAAACTACCGTAGCAATTGACACCATCATTAACCAAAGAGAGTTTTACGACCGAGGTGAGCCTGTTTTTTGTATCTATGTAGCCATTGGTCAAAAAGGTTCTACAGTTGCTGGAATTGTTAAGAAATTAGAAGATGCAGGGGCAATGGCCTACACGGTTGTTGTTGCCGCAAATGCATCTGATCCTGCACCAATGCAGTTTTATGCCCCAATGACAGGAGCTGCCGTTGGTGAATATTTTAGAGATTTGGGTAAACCAGCCTTGATTGTTTATGATGATTTATCAAAACAAGCGGTTGCTTACCGTGAAGTATCCCTTCTACTTCGTCGTCCTCCAGGTCGTGAAGCATATCCAGGGGATGTATTCTACTTACACTCCAGACTTTTAGAGCGTGCAGCAAAAGTTATTAAAGACGATAC
>JBEIDV010000074.1:0-8772 GCA_040383285.1 Crocinitomicaceae bacterium
ACGCTTATGAAAGTTCTACGCATAAAACGAAAGTAGGAATTAACAAAATAAAGCCATGCATATCCGAAGCAAATTTTACTTTTGTAAAAAAACTCCCATGGATCATAGCAGAAAGGATTGGAACGAAATCAAAAGCAACGACAGCTGGTCGATATTTAAAATAATGTCTGAATTTGTCGAAGCCTATGACCGAATGGCCAAAATTGGACCGTGTGTAGCTATATTTGGTTCTGCACGCACAAAACCTGAAAACCCATATTATCAGTTATCCGAACAGCTTGCTGCTCGCCTGGCATCCAAGGGGTTTGGAATTATTTCCGGTGGTGGTCCAGGAATTATGGAAGCTGCAAATAAAGGTGCCCAACAGGGCAATGGACCATCCGTTGGACTCAACATTGATTTGCCGTTTGAACAGAATCACAATCCATACATTGACCAAGAACACAACCTAGAATTTAATTATTTCTTTGTGCGTAAGGTGGTTTTTGTTAAATACTCTCAAGCTTTTGTCATTATGCCTGGAGGTTTTGGCACATTAGACGAGTTTTTTGAGGCAATGACATTGATTCAAACAAAGAAAATCCGGCGAAGACCCATTGTATTATTTGGTTCTGATTATTGGAAAGGAATGCTTGAATGGGTTGAAAGTACCATGTTAACGAAAGAACAAAATATCTCTGCAAGTGATTTAGAATTGTATAAAGTAGTGGACGATGTAGAGTCTGCGGTATCTTACATTGAAAGATTATTTGAGAATCATCCGTTAAGTCCTAATTTTTAATCTGTATATTTGTTTAGATGAATTCGCTTTTCGCACAGATAAAGGCTTTTGTATTATCCAAGTATTTTTTAAAGCAGCTTGGGTTAGTTATCTTATTCTACCTTTCGGTGGTCTTTGTCATGATGGTTTTTCTACGGTTTTCAACAAATCACGGAGAACGCATTGAAGTACCTAACTTGGTAGGTAAAAATGCCGAAGACGCGAAGGTAATTCTTGAAGATTTAGGCTTAGAGTACCAAATCTTAGACTCCATTTACGACCCATCAAAACCGGCCGGCACGATTGTTTCTCAAAATCCAAAATCAACTGCTTTTTCCTTGCTCTTTGTTAAGTCGGGTCGAACCATAGCCCTACGGGTTACCAAAAAAACCGACATGGTAGAAATGCCGAGCCTAATCCACCGGCAATTAAAATTTGCTGAAAACACATTACAAAGCAGGGGCTTAAAATGGATCATTCGATATAAACCTACGAACGATGCGAATGGATCCGTTCTGGAACAGCTTTACAAAGGAAATCGTATCAAAGAAGGTGCGCGTATTCCGGTTGGAGCAACCATTATTTTAATTGTTGGAGAAAATGACGAAGGTGAACCGATCAGCATTCCTGATTTCTTTGGCTTAACCTTCAGCGATGCGAAATACATCATTGATACCCTTGGGGTTTCAGTAAATTATATTTGTAATGATTGCATTACCAGAGAAGACACCCTAGCCTCGCGGGTAATTATTCAGAGTCCTGAATACATTGAAGGAGAAACCGTACCGAAATCTACCCCATTTACCATTCACCTTCGCAAAGATTTCAACGGGTATATTGAAAACGAAGAACAATAATGCGCAGCACCCTTTTCATCGCAGCACTTGCCTGCTTTATCAGTAGTTTTAGTCAAGAACTGGAACACAATACAGGAAAAAACATCGGATTTGAACCCGTTTATGGACTTAAAAAACCGAATTCCAATGAGAAATCACTAAGCATAGACAGCACCTTTATCTTTGCTTCAGACACCTTAGAGTTACCTGTATTCGATGATTTTTCCACCAGCAAGTTTCAAGTATTTCAAGGAGTGTATAACGCCCCAGGCAATACTCAACAAACGTACTATCGCCTGCTGAATCCGGCTACAAACCTTCCCTTAGCCAATGGATTAAGCTTTACAAACCAGGCAACCTTTCGAAGAACCTATGATGTTGCAACAGAAACTACAACCGATGTCACATTCCCGGGATTGAATGTTACTGAAAACAATTTAACGATATATCCTCCGGTAGGCACACCAATTTCCTTATATCCTCCATACTACATTTATGATACCGTTGGGGTACAAGACCAAAGCGATACAATTTGGATAAGTAATCCAGCATATACCCAAGATTCAGCTACGGTGTTTTTTCAAACCATTGAAGATTCCACCAAGATTTGGATCGATCGAATGGCCTATCACAACATGCGCTATGGGTTAAATCCTAGATCCCTTGGGGTAGCCACGTTTGACGGATTAGATGAAGATGGATATCCGTATCAGTTTGGAAGTGCAGTAACAAATTACGGTGACCGTTTAACCTCTAAATGCATCAATCTCTCGAACTATAATGCCAGCGACTCCTTGTATTTTAGTTTTTTATACCAACCTGAAGGACTAGGAGATGTACCCGAAGCGGGTGATTCGTTAATCCTTGAGTTTTATGCAGAAGACCTTGACCAATGGAAGCACATCTGGAGCGTCTCTGGAACAAGTGTTCATCCGTTTAAACCGGTGCATGTTCCCGTACTTGATGATCAGTTTTTTCGCGATGGCTTTAAAATTCGATTTAAAAACTACGGTGCATTGAGTGGTTCTTTAGATCATTTCCATATTGATTATGTGCATTTGCGCGCATTATCAGATTACACGGATACCTTATTCAAAGATTTTGCCTTGTGTTATCCGCTCAATACCTTACTGCAAGACTACACTAGCGTTCCTTGGGATCATTACAAAAACACTTCTGCCGGCATGATGACTAATGGCTTAGAAGTAAACGTTTATAACGGAAGTAATTCCGCAGAAAATTATCAAAATGGCCAAGTTACCGTTCAACACAACGGTACCCCGGTTGGAAATTTTAGTCTCCCCGGATTTTTGTTAGCCGAAGGGAATATTAATTACAATCCAAACACCCTATTCACCTCTTACCATGATTTATCTGCGGGGTATGAATATGACAGAACCTTACCTGGAAATCAACAAGTATTTAAAGTGAATGCGTCTGTTTCTGCACAATTCCCCAATTTAATGAGTAATGACACCTGCGAATTTCTTCAAGGGTTTTATAATTATTACAGTTACGACGATGGCTCCGCAGAGGCCGCTTTTGGTCCAACTGGAGTTCAATCTATGCTGGCTGTTCACTTCAATGCGTATGAAGCCGATTCTTTACTTGGTGTTTACCTGCATTTTGTTCCGTCGGTAACGGATGTTTCAACTAAGTTGTTCTACCTAACCGTTTGGGAAGATTTGAATGGTCAACCCGGAGCGGTGTTGTTCGAAGACGATGCCTTTTCTCCAAGACAACCCACCTATGCCAACGGATTAAATAACTTCAATGCATATTACTTTCCGAATGGCCAGAAAATCGCTGTTGGCAGCTCCTTTTTTATTGGATGGAGACAAGTGGATGCCGTTCGTTATAATCTTGGATTAGACCGAAACATTGACCATTCACAAGAAATTTTCTACAGCGTAGATTTTGGTGCTACGTGGGAAAACCCTCCTTTTCCGGGTTCCGCGATGCTACGTCCTATCGTATCCACTGCGCTCGATGGAGAACTTGGTGTGGAGCAACTTCAGCAGTTTGAATATGCAGTATATCCGAATCCAACAAATTCTGTGGCTCATATTGTTAGCCCATACAGCGATGAAAAAGGGTTTGAATTATACGATATACAAGGTCGTTTCATCAGCGAAAACCAAGACAACATGATGGATTTAAGTGGACTAAATTCCGGGTATTACTTCATCCGATCTATACAACACCCTGATCAAGTCATGAAAATTCTAAGGTGTGAATGAGGATTTTGAATTACAGGATTCCGAACAGGATGAAGAGGAGTTATATGAACACCATCGCTTTCAGGTAGACCCCGGACAAAGCATCGTTAGAATTGATAAGTTCCTGATCGACCGGATGCCAAAAACATCTCGGAATCGCATTCAGGTTGCCGCCCGAAATGGGAATGTCCTCGTAAATAAAAAAGCGGTAAAACCGAATTATCGAATAAAACCAATGGATGATATTTCCATTGTAATGCCCTACCCTGTTCGCGAAATCGAATTGATTCCTCAAAACATTCCCTTGGATATTGTGTACGAAGATAATGAGTTGCTGGTAGTTAATAAACCGGTTGGGTTAGTAGTTCATCCTGGCTATGGAAATTACTCTGGCACCTTAGTTAATGCGCTGGTTTATCATTTCAATCACTTACCCTCTCTTCCAAATAATTATTATGGACGGCCGGGATTAGTTCACCGTATAGATAAAAATACTGCGGGATTATTAGTAGTAGCTAAAACAGAATATGCGCTTACGCATTTGGCTAAACAATTTTACGAAAAGACTACCAAGCGTATTTATTGGGCCTTGGTATGGGGTGATGTGACGGAGCCGGGTACGATTAATAAGCATGTTGGTCGTTCACCCAAAAACAGAAAAGTAATGACCACGTTTGAAGGGGAAGATCAAGGAAAACATGCGGTAACACATTACAAACCGCTTACTCGTTTTGGATGGGTAACCTTAGTGGAGTGTCAACTTGAAACCGGACGAACTCATCAAATCCGTGTCCACATGCAATCCATTGGGCATCCCTTATTTAATGATTTCGAATATGGTGGAGATAAAATACGAACCGGACCCAATACAAATACATTCAAATCTTTTGTGCAAAAGGGCTTTGAAATGTTGCCTGGACAGGCACTACATGCGAAAACCTTAGGCTTTAAACACCCTGAAACAAACGAATTATTATATTTTGATCATGCGATAAATGAAGGCCTAGAAGCCTTACTAGACCATTGGAGGAAATGCCCCTTTGGTTTTTAATATTATTTTCCTAATTTTGTTAGCAAACTGCAAGTTACAAACCAAAGACTAACTATGAAAAAAGCACTTATCCTTACGCTTTCTATGTTTATGATTGTTGTTCAATCACTTGGGCAAGTAAATCAACCAAAATATATTGCCGATGCCTTAAAAGCTTACGAATCTGGCAAATACTTTGAAGCGCTTCCCAAATTAGAAGCTGCGTACAACAAAATGACAAACAAAGGGAAGTCAATCTCTGAAAAAGGTGGTATGGCTTATAAAGTGGCCGATTGTTATCGCCGCATGGAACAATATGATAAGGCCTTACAATGGTATGGATCGAGCATCGAATTGCGTTACTATGACGTGGAACCAAAAGTATATTATTATCATGGTGAAATGCTTCGGATGAACGGTGAATTAGCGAAAGCGAAAGACAGTTATAACAACTATAAGAACAAACGTGGAAAAGACACATCAATTGATATCGATGCGATTATCAGTACTTGTTCTGAATTCAATGTAGTACATGAAGAAGAATCAAAATACGTAGTAAAAGTAGAAGACAAGCTTAATGCAAAGGAATTTGATATGTCGCCTTCGCTTTACGACAAAAAGGAAACGCAGTTTTACTTTGGAACGCAGCGAGAGGATATTACTAATCCTGCACGTGACCCAATCACCGGTGAAAAATTCATGGATATTTGGGTAGCTGAATACAATGAAAAAGGTGACTTTATTAGTGCTAAAACCGTAGATGCAGAGAATTTAATCAACACAAAAGACAATGAAGGTACGGCGGTGTTAGATAGAAAAGGTAAAACCTTATATTTCACTCGATGCCCTGCATTACCAAAACAAAACTTAGGCTGCAACATATGGTCGGCAGATAAAGTTGGAGAAAACGAATGGGATAATGTAGTAAAAATCCCTATTGACAAGCAAGGAGATTCAAATTCTGTAGGTCATCCGTGTATAACTGCAGACGGAATGATGCTGATTTTTGCATCTAATATGCCCGGAGGATTGGGCGGAAAAGATCTTTGGTATTTAACTTATAACAAAAAAGCGCAAGCTTGGGATTCAGTTCCTAAAAATATGGGTCCAGGGATTAATACTGCAGGAAATGAATTATTTCCTTCTACTACGTACAACGATAGCTTATTCTTCTTTGCGAGTGATGGTCATCCGGGAGTTGGTGGTTTAGATATTTTCAAAGCAACTATAACTACGAGTACCAAAGAACCTGTTAAAAAGTGGGGTAACGTTCAAAACATGTTAAAACCGATCAACTCTGCATCCAATGATTATGCAATGAGTATCAGAAAAGATTTAAAGAGCGGTTTTTTCACTTCAGAACGATCAAATCCTAAAAACAGAACGTATACCCCAGATATTTACTCCTTTTCTACGCCACCCGTTAGTTTTGATCTTACTGTAATCGTTTCTGAGGTTGGTAGCAAAAAGAAAATCGAAGGGGCTAAAGTTGTAGTAAATGAGCTGACAGGTGCCAATTGGGATGGTTTAACCAAGAAAAATGGTAAAAGTGATAAATGGGCTGACCGTAAAGGTGACAAGAAAAATCCACGATACATAAACGGTAACTTTGATTATGAAATCAAGGCTTCAAAAGAACGCTATTTGCCAATGGTTCGCCCGTCAAAAATAACTACGATGGGTCTAGAGCAATCAAAAAGCTTTGTTGTTGAAATCGAATTAATTCCAATCGAGCTTAGAACGCCAGAAATTCGATACCATTTAGATAAATGGACATTTGTTGAAGACAATACGATACAATCGATTGACTCTATTGGATTTCTTGTAGATTTATTGAAAAAGAATCCAGAAATCATGATTGAATTATATTCACATACGGACAGTCGTGATACGGAACTTCACAATGAGAAACTTTCTCAAAACCGTGCCATCGCGGTGTACAAAGAACTAGTAAAAGCAGACCCTAAAAATGCGTGTCGTGTTACACCAATTGGAATGGGTGAAAAAGAACCTTCAAAATATATTGATGAGAACGGAAAAGAGCAAGTGTTAACGGATGAGTACATCAATCAGTTTAAAGCTGATAAATCTAAATTTGAAGCTTTACATCAGTTGAACAGAAGAACTACTGTTAAAATCATTATGGAACCAGGCACTGAGAATCCTAAATTATTTGATGTGAATTCTGCGTGTGATAAAAATATTGATACGTACAAGTATACTGATCCATTACCGAGATAAGTATACAGAAAAATGAATTTAAAAGCCGGTAAATACCGGCTTTTTTTGTATATTTAAGTATGCGTGAAGAGGGGTTGCAGTGGGCTTGGGAGAAGGGATTAATATCGGGAATAGACGCCTATACTAGGCGACCTATTCAACTAATAAATCGGGGCACATGGAATAAATATGAACCGGGTCCTGATTTTCGGAACGCTTGCATACAACTTGGTGATATAACTTGGTATGGAGATATTGAAATCCACATTCATGCCTCAGACTGGCATAAACACAAACATCACCTAGACCCTAACTATGCCAATGTCATTTTACATGTTGTTACTGAAAATGATCATCCGCTTCGTATGAAGGGTGAACTTATACCAACCATGATAATACCCCGGCAAGTAATCAAACACCTGAGTAAGTGGTCAAAAAAAGCAACGAACAATCTTCCTTGTGGGCATATGCGCCATACATTCACTCCTGAATTCCTTAATGCCCATTGGCGAATCCGGGTAATTCGAAAGCAGCAAGAATATGCTACAGAGAAAGAACTCGCAGCCTATTTCTTGGGTCATGAAACACCAGTTCATCCTCAAAAGCGCAACGGACGTCAACGAGCATCCGCACGAATGCAAACTGCACTAGTCGATGTTAAAAACGCGCTAATTATTCAGAATGATTATCCATTGTCCATTCAATTGGAACACCTAGAAAAGGCAATGAAAAAATACCTTACACACTTTGAAACACAAAATATATTACTCAATGGGGTTATTCCATTGTTCTGGAGTGATCAAAATGAAACGGCACTTAGTGCCTTCGCTAAAAATCTTCCGGCGGAAAAAAATAGAATTACCAACCAGTTTCAAACCATTACGACCCCGCCAAAAAATGCATATGAAACGCAAGCACTTCTCGAAATTAATCGCCAACTTTGCAATCTTAACCAATGTTTAAGGTGTGAACTTGGTCGTAAGATGTTAACCCGATGAAACGACAATTACAAAAAATCATCTTCTTTTTTGAATTACATTCCTATGGGGTTTGTTTATGGTGGGCAAGAAAACTGGGAATCAATCCGTATAAGGTAAGGTTAGGATTTATTTATTTTTCATTTATTGGTCTTGGTTCACCCATATTGTTGTACCTCATAATGGCATGGATCTTAGAGCATCAACACTATTTCAAATTGCAATCGAAACCTAAAAAAACGATTTGGGAGCTATGAAACTACTGATCACTGGGTCCAATGGCTTGCTTGGACAAGAATTAGTGGCCGATTGTATAGCTCAACAGATCGATTTTCATGCCATTTCATCCGGTGAAAACCGAAACCCTACGTGTCCAAACACGCACTATACATCCATTGACATTACAGATTTTATCGCTGTAAAAAGCTTTTTTGACATAAGTTCATGCTCGCACATCATGCATACAGCAGCCATGACCAATGTAGATGCTTGTGAGTTGAATCCCGAGGAATGCTACAAGGTAAATCACCTTGCTAGCCGACATTTATTTGAAATTGCAAAAGAAAAAAACCTTCATTTTACCCTTCTTTCTACGGACTTTGTTTTCGACGGGGAACAGGGAAATTACAGCGAAACAGACACTCCTAACCCACTCAGTATTTACGGAAATTCAAAATGGTTGGCTGAACAAGCGTTAATAAACTCTGGGTACACCCATTGGGCGATCGCA
>JBEIDV010000075.1:0-8748 GCA_040383285.1 Crocinitomicaceae bacterium
ACCGGGATAAACGGTAGATTCAAACACTACACAATCTCCTTTTTTCAAAGTCTTTGCAACGGTTTCCGTAGCGGAAAGCAAGGGTTTAAGGTCTGGTAAATTTGAGTCGTCGATTGGTGTGGGAACGGCAACAATATAGAATGATACAGAATCCAAATCCGATAGCTGATGAGTGAACTTAATGTCACACCCCTCAAATGCTTCCGAATCCAACTCATTGCTTGGGTCGATGCCACGATTCATTAAGGCAATACGATCTGCATTGATATCGAATCCAACGACCTTTAGTTTGCGCGCAAAGGCCAAGGCAATGGGTAAACCCACATATCCTAAACCGATTACCGCAAGGGACTCTTGCTTGGTTAGCAACTGTTCTATGTTTAAATTACTCATGGTCATTTCCTTGTATAATTGCCTGTTCGTCTCTTACCTTATAAATTCGTTCAATGATATCAACCACTTTCAACCCTTCGAGTGCATTCGTGGTAGCAGAAGTTCGACCTTTCAAGGTATCTATTACGTTTCCGATAACATAGTTGTGATTTGCTGCGGACCCTTTGTATGCCCCATAATCGTTTGCAGGGTTTGATGCATTCAAGGTTGGCATCTCGTAATCCTTAACATTACAAACTTCTACTTCATTCATGTATTGTCCGCCAATTTTCACGCTTCCCTTACTACCAATAATCGTTAAGGAACTCTCTAAATTTTGATTAGCAACCGCCGTTGAATAATTTATGCAACCCATACCGCCATTTAAAAACTTAAAACTCACAAAGCCGGAATCTTCAAAATCCGTTGAATCCCCATGATTGAAATCGGCGAATTTACCTTGTATTTGTTCTATATCTCCAAAGAGCCAATACATTATATCTATGAAATGTGAGAACTGAGTAAATAATGTACCTCCATCCAATTCACTGGTACCTTTCCATCCGCCTTTTTTATAATAGCGTTCATCCCGATTCCAATAACAATTTACTTGCACCATAAAGATTTCTCCTAATACCCCATCTGTTACTACCGATTTAATCCATTCAGAAGGCGGTGAATACCTGTTTTGCATGACACAAAAAACCTGTCGATTCATTTGCAAGGCGGTATAAATAACGCGTTCGCAGCTCTCTTTGGTAAGCCCCATCGGTTTTTCAACCACTACGTGTTTACCAGCCTTTAAGGCAGCAATCGCTTGCTCTGCATGTAATCCATTCGGTGTACAGATATTTACTACATCAAAATCCAACCCTGAAGTTAATAATTCCTCTATGGTGTTCACATGAGGAACAGCATACGCAGCGGTATCACACGCCTCAATCGACCGAACATCGCACATGGCAACCAATTCGGCCTCTGCATCCCGCTGGATCATTTCTGCATGGCGCTTACCAATATGACCGGCACCGACTACGGCGAACTTTATTTTTTCTTTATTATTCATTATGAAATACGTTGTACTTGTTCATTTAACAGCTCATAGACCTGATTGGTCTCTGGACAGGTAGCGCGGTTGTTTTCATCAAACTGTAAGCGATGTCCATATTCACTCACCCAACCAATTTGTCTACCCGGATTCCCAACAATTAATGCGTAGGGTTTAACGGCTTTTGTTATTACCGTTCCTGCGCCGATTAAGGAAAAAGCGCCAATTTCATTACCACACACCACGGTGGCATTGGCTCCAATACTCGCTCCTTTCCGTACGACAGTTTGTGCATACTGATCTTTTCGAATCACATGACTTCGTGGATTAATCACATTGGTGAATACCATGGAAGGACCAAGGAACACATCATCTTCGCAAATCACTCCGGTGTAGATCGATACATTATTTTGGACTTTAACATTTTTCCCAAGCACAACCCCAGGTGATACCACTACGTTTTGCCCAATATTACACCCTTCACCAAGGTGTGAATCCGGCATAATATGCGAGAAATGCCAGATTTTAACGCCTTTCCCAATATGGCAACCGGCATCAACTACGGCAGTATCGTGTATAAAATAATCCATCATTTTTGAATGTAATCGTCAAAATTCTTGTGCTCCATCGCATAAAGCTCCTCCGAACTCAAGCCTTTAAAATATTCATAGGTTAAGGCCAATCCTTCTGCCCTGCCTACTTTCGGCTTCCAACCCAATAGGGATGTAGCCAGTGAAATATCCGGTTGACGTTGTTTAGGGTCGTCAACGGGCAAGGGTTCAAAAACGATTTTTTGATCAGTTTTGGTGAGTTGGACGATTTCTTCGGCAAAATCTAAAATGGTAATCTCGTCTGGATTCCCAAGATTCACAGGCTGAGCATAGTCACTCATTAACAAGCGATAAATCCCTTCAACCAAATCATCCACATAACAAAAGGAACGTGTTTGGGATCCATCACCAAAGACCGTAAGATCCTCGCCTCGTAGGGCTTGACCGATGAATGCGGGTAAAACACGTCCATCATTTAATCTCATTCTAGGTCCATAGGTATTGAAAATCCGGGCGATTCGGGTCTCAAGGCCATGAAAGGTATGATATGCCATGGTCATGGCTTCTTGAAATCGCTTGGCTTCGTCATATACGCCTCTAGGTCCTACCGGATTCACATTACCCCAATAGGATTCGGTTTGGGGATGAACCTCTGGGTCTCCGTACACTTCGGAAGTAGAGGCAATCAGAATGCGTGCATTTTTTTCTTTAGCCAAACCCAAACAATGGTGAACCCCTAGGGATCCAACCTTCAACGTTTGAATAGGGATTTTTAAATAGTCTATTGGACTTGCCGGAGAGGCAAAATGGAGAATATAGTGTAATTCACCGGGTATATGTATGAATTTAGATACGTCTTGTCGATAGAACTCGAAGTTTGCTAGGGGCAATAAATGTTCGATATTGGCCATTCTGCCAGTGATCAAATTATCCATTCCAATCACATGAAACCCCTCACGTATGAAGCGATCACATAAATGTGAACCTAAAAACCCTGCAGCACCAGTAATGAGAATTCGCTTTTTAGTCATCATCTTCCAATACTAAAGTAATCAAAACCTTGGGCACGTACTTCCTCTGGTTCGAAGATGTTACGGCCATCAAAAATCACAGGTTGGTTCATAGATTTAAACATCACTGAAAAATCAGGACTTCGAAATACAGACCATTCGGTACAAATAATCAATCCGTCTGCTTTTTCCAAGGCTTGATACGGATTTTTAGCATATGATAACCTGTCTCCGAACTGCGCCGATACATTGTTCATAGCTTCAGGATCGTATACTGCAATACGAGCACCAGCATTTAAAAGGGCTTGAATCAAATACAAGGATGGTGCTTCGCGAATATCGTCCGTGTCTGGCTTAAAACTTAAGCCCCAAATTGCAAACGTTTTATTGCTTAAGTCTTCTTTGAAATACGCATTAATTTTAGGGAGTAATATGGTTTTTTGCTTGTCGTTCACCTGCATTACGGCATCCAAGAGTTTAAAATCGAAGCCTTCCAGGACACCGCTGTGATGTAATGCTTGCACATCTTTAGGGAAACACGAACCTCCATATCCCATACCTGGAAATAAAAATCGTTTTCCAATGCGATCATCTGCCCCCATTCCTAAGCGAACCGCATCTACATTAGCCCCTACGCGCTCACAAAAATTTGCAATCTCATTCATGAATGTTATTTTGGTAGCCAAGAAAGCATTGGATGCATATTTGGTAAGCTCAGCAGATTTCTCATCCATTATTAGGATGGGATTTCCTTGACGGACAAACGGTTTGTATACGGATTCCATCACGTTAATGGCTCGATCATCTGAAGCTCCGATAATAATACGGTCCGGTTTCATAAAATCTGTAACGGCAAAACCTTCCCGTAAAAATTCAGGATTTGAAACCACACTAAATTCTACTTTTGCATGCTTAGCAACACGTTCTTTTACTAAGTCAGCAGTACCCACTGGGACCGTACTTTTATCTACAATCACCACATAGTGACTCAATAATGGGCCGAGCTCATCTGCTACCTTCAAAATATAGGTTAAATCGGCTTGACCATCTGCACCTGGAGGGGTTGGCAAGGCTAAAAAAATGACCTCAGCGCACTCAATTCCACTGATTAGATTGGATGTAAAATGCAATCGATCCTCACTTAAATTGCGTTCAATTAATACCGAAAGATTCGGCTCATAGATCGGCGTAATCCCTTGTTTTAACGAGGCAATTTTTGCTTCATCAATATCAATACATGTAACCGTATTTCCTGTTTCCGCAAGACAGGTTCCTGTAACAAGACCAACGTATCCTGTTCCAATTACTGCAATCCTCATAGTTGATTAAAAAAGGATTGAACGGTTGAAACAATGAAATCGCGTTGATCATTTTTCATTTCGGTATGCATCGGAAGACTAATCACTCGCTCAGTAAGATAATCCGTGACAGGTAATGCCAATGATTCGCAACCAAAGGCACTAAACATTTGCTGACGATGCGCTGGAATTGGATAATAAATCATGCTCGGTATCTCCCGTTCTGATAAATAATCATGAAGACGGTCCCGAAGTTCCGGTAAAACCTGAAGGGTATATTGATGATAAACGTGTGTTGAATAGGCTTTTCGACTTGGAACAATGACCTTAGGTATTGCTTGAAATGCCTGATCATAAAACGCAGCCAATTGTTGACGCGCCTCGTTGTAGGAATCAAGATGTTGCAATTTAATACGCAATACGGCAGCCTGAACAGAATCTAATCTCGAATTACAACCTACCTGATCATGGTAATACCGTTTACTTTGTCCATGATTAGCAATCATACGAAGCTTAGAAGCCAATTCATCATCATTGGTCATCATGGCTCCCCCATCTCCAAAGCAACCTAAATTTTTACTTGGAAAAAAGGAAGTGCATCCAATATGACCCATTGTTCCTGTTTTGGCAACCTGTCCAGATGAAAAATAATAATCGCAACCAATGGCTTGTGCATTATCTTCAATCACATACAGGTTATGTGCGTTGGCAATGCGCATTATCTCCTCCATGTTTGCTGATTGGCCATACAAATGCACGGGAACAATCGCTTTGGTTTTGGAAGTAATTGCCTGTTCAAGCGCAGTTGGGTCCATGCAAAACGTTTCAGAATCTACTTCTACAAATACCGGAGTTAATCCGAGCAATGCGATTACTTCCGTGGTTGCAATGTAGGTAAACGATGGCGTAATAACCTCATCTCCGGGCTTTAACCCAAGTCCCATCATGGCAATCTGAAGCGCATCGGTGCCATTTGCACATGGGATCACATGCTTAACACCCAAATATTCAGATAATTCTTCTTGAAAATGTGTTACTTCAGGCCCATTAATAAATTGAGCCTTAGTAATTACGGATTGAATTGCGGCATCTACTGAGGGTTTAATTCGCTCATACTGAGCCATCAAATCAACCATTTGAATTTTATTCATTCACTTTATTTTGAACTACAAAAGTACGTAAAATCATCCGTTTATGCGATGCACACCCGCTATGATTCCATGATGAAAACAGAGATTATTCCGTATCTTTGCTTTATGTGGAAAGTAATACTCCCTTTATTATTTATTGTATCTCTTGCACACGGGCAAATTACCCCAAGTGATACGGTAGCAGATGGTCGAGTTTTGGTTAGTATTCACTACGCTACGGGATGGACCGGAGGCGACTTAGTTGATAGGTATGGATATGTTAACCTGGTTGGGTTTAGTGGCGGATATAAATTTCGAAACAACTGGTTGGTATTAGGTGACGCGAATTTTATTTTCGGAGGGAATGTTAAAATACCCACGCTACTAGACCAACTCAAAGACTCTTTCGGCAATATTACGGATGTAAATGGCGACCCAGCCACCGTAAGCACCCTTGCAAGGGGGTTAAGTGCTAATGTACAAATTGGGAAAATTTTTCCCTTAAGTAATCGTAATAAAAATTCCGGAATCATGGTGCATCTTGGGGCAGGATACATGAATCACCGAATAAAAATTGAAACACAAACACAAGTAGTACCATTGATTGAACTCGATTACAAAAAAGGATATGATCGTTTAACTACAGGAATAAATGCAACACAGTTTTTAGGCTATTCATTTATGCCCAGAAATGGTTTTTATAATTTCTATGGGGGAATATATGCGATAGAAGGATTTACTAAAAATCGGCGAACCATCTTTTTTGATCAACCGGATGTACCTGTATCATCAAAGACCCGTTTAGATGTTATTGTTGGACTTAAATTTGGGTGGTACATTCCATTTTATTCCACTCAAAAAGATTATTACATCGAATATTAATGCGGGGATTATATGATTTTTCAATCATGTTGCTTGGACTTGGATTCGCCATGGCTAGGTTTTTTAATGCGAAAGCCAAACAGCGTTTTCTCGCCAATAATACCTGGAAAACAGACATCCCACCAGGACCATATGACCTTTGGATGCATTGCGCGTCATTAGGGGAGTTTGATCAAGGACTTCCCATTCTTTGGGCATTTAAAGCAACGTACCCAGAAGCCAAAATTCTCGTTACCTTTTTCTCCCCTTCGGGATTAAATCACTACCACAAACGGGTACATTGTGTTGACCAGGCCTGTCTTATCCCCTTGGATCACAGAAAAAATGTTCGTGATTTTTTGGCGCATGTAGATCCAAAAGCAGTGGTTTTTGTAAAATATGAGTTTTGGTTGAACTTTATTTACGGCATTGCAAAGCGTAAAATCCCACTTTTTAGTGTCTCTACCCTCCTAAGGAAAAATCAATTTATATTTAAGCCCTTGGGTGGAATATTCCGAAATGGATTAAAAAGATTTAGCCATTTTTATGTGCAGAACCAAGAAACCAAGTTGCTCTTAACAACGATTGGAATATCCGATGTTACCATAACTGGAGACACCAGGTATGACCATGTACTTAATCAACAGCAGCGGGCCATTACACAGCCAAGCAACAATGCAGCCCTGATTAATTTACAATCACATTGCATCGGAAAAACTGTATTTATTCTCGGTAGTAGTTGGCTTGTGGAAGAGGAAATGGTGCATGCCATACACAACAAAATTCCGCTTGACCTAACGATAATTGCGCCTCATGACATATCCGAGAAACACCTGTATGAAATTGAGGCGATGTTTGGAGATCAGTGTATACGGTTAAGTGAAATAGAAGGGATAACAGATGAAACTGTAATTCTTATTGACTGCATTGGACTATTGCATCAATTGTATCAACTTGCAAATATTGCCTTTATTGGAGGAGGTTTTACAGGGAAATTACACAACATTTTGGAACCGGCGGTCTACGGGATTCCGGTAGTTTTTGGTCCAAAACACAGTAAGTTTCCAGAGGCGGATGAATTTATCGAAAAAGGCCTTGCGTATGAGGTAAACACGCCACAAGAATTACTCGATAACATTCAATTATTACTGCGTAAGCATTCCATGCTAAAAGAGAAAATTAGTGGTTTCGTTCATGAAAAATCAGGAGCAACATTAAAAATCACACAAGACTTAACTAATAAGCTCGCTCATTCCGATTTTCCTTCCAATTAATGAAGGATTTATTCACTACTTTATTTCCTCCTGGCGTTGGGTAATCCCCTGTAAAATACCAATCCCCCGTGTGGCTCGGACACGCTTTATGAAGGTTGTCCACGGTTTGGAACACGATAGTAACTTCGGATTTAACTTCCGCTGGACGCAACAACAAGGCGATTCTATCGGATATTTCTTCATCCGTAAACGGCTCATAAATGCGTTTAACCTCATTTTTAACCTCTTCCTTAGGTACAGATAATTGATTCAAACACGCCTGATAAACTTCTTCAATGATGTGATTCAAGTTACGTTCTTTCAGCAAAGAAATTGCCGCCTCAAAGGCAATAAAATCACCCATCTTCGCCATATCAATCCCGTAACAATCAGGAAAACGAATTTGTGGTGCAGAGGAAACGATAACAATGTGTTTAGGCTCCAAGCGACTTAACATTCGTAAAATACTTTTTTTCAAGGTCGTTCCACGTACAATGCTATCGTCGATAACCACAATGTTATCGCGATGTGGTACAATACAACCATAGGTAATGTCATATACATGCGTAACCAAATCATCTCGAGAATCATCTTGCGTAATGAAGGTTCTCAATTTCGCATCTTTAATTGCAATTTTCTCTATTCGAGCGCGACCTTCAATAATTTTAGTAATCGAATCTGAGCTTGGATTCGGACCTAAAGCCAATATAGCATTTGCTTTTTCAAGGTTGTGATAATCCTCAACCCCTTTCATCATTCCATAAAATGACACTTCTGCCGTATTCGGAATAAACGAAAACACCGTATGCTCAATATCGCCATGAATTGCCTTCATCACTTGAGGTACAATATTTCTTCCAAGATTTTTACGCTCTTTGTAAATATCTGCATCTGATCCTCTCGAAAAATAAATACGTTCAAAGGAGCATTTTTTGATGGTGAGTTGTGGTAAGATTTCTTTTTCGGAAACTTGACCCTGCTTAGGAATGAGTAAGGCACTCCCAGGCTCCAATTCCTTTACTTGATGTTCTTTTAAGTTAAATACCGTTTGTATAACCGGGCGTTCTGACGCTACCACAACGACCTCATCGTCCTCATAATAAAACGCGGGACGAATTCCTGCTGGATCGCGCAAAACAAAGGCGTCACCGTGACCAATTAAGCCAGCCATAACATAACCACCGTCCCATTTATTAGCCGACTTTTGAAGTACAGAAACTAAATC
>JBEIDV010000076.1:0-8693 GCA_040383285.1 Crocinitomicaceae bacterium
AAAGTTGATGAGGGGTTAAAAGCAGGGGATTTGATTTTTCAGGATTTGGATTGTGGTCCGATGTGCACGGCCATTGAAACGGTGACGGAGGGAGTAAATGGGAGAGATTTTTCGCATTGTGCCATGGTCATTGAGGAGCATGATACCTTGAAAGTTATTGAAGCCATAGGCGCTGCGGTACAAATAACATCCATGTCGGACTTCTTGCAACGTAGCAACAAGGTGCTGGCGGCCAGATTAAAAACAAGCAATAAGGGCCTAATTTCACGGGCAGTTAAATACTCAAAGTCCTTGTTAGGTAAACCGTATGATGACGTATTTTTATTGAATAATGACCAATATTATTGCAGTGAATTATTGTATGAATCGTTTAAAGTAGCCAACCATGGGAATCCTGTTTTTGAACTAGAGCCCATGACGTTTATGGACCCACAAACCAAATCCTATTATCCAGTGTGGGTGGACTATTATCATGAATTACATTGTCGGATTCCTGAAGGGAAACCGGGATTGAATCCAGGTTCGATCTCACGAAGTGAAAAACTCGAACTCTTAGATATAAAAATCAAACCTTAAGTTGCGTTTCTGAATTTCCCGTTTATTTTCGTTTGATTTCCTACCTTTGAACACATGAGACGATTGATGTTTTTACGCGGTAAATTAAAAGGCTTGTTTTTCTTCTTTCACGGTCACCGCTTTTTTTCTGCCCATTTGTTCTCCTTTATAGGGTCCATGGCTGGCTTATCTAAGTGGATACAACAGCATAAAAAGTTAGCCCATACTGATTTTTATTCGTTCAAATTTGATTATTCCCGACGGGAGCAGTTATTTGAGCATGTTATAAAGCAGGAGGGCTTAGAAAGTGCCATCGATTATTTAGAGTTTGGTGTTTCTAAGGGAGATTCCTTTAAGTGGTGGACAGCGCGTATCTCACATCCGGAAGCTCGTTTTTATGGATTCGATACCTTCACCGGACTTCCAGAAGATTGGGGGCCGTTTAAAAAAGGAGATATGAGTTCGGGGGAGTCCTTGCCTGAAATTAACGACGATCGCTACCAATTTTATCAAGGATTATTTCAACAAACCTTACTTCCATTTTTAGCGAATTTCGATCCGTCAAGAAAAAAAGTGATTCACATGGATGCGGATTTATATACAGCAACCTTGTATGTACTGACCTTAATAACGCCTTATTTACGTCCCGGAGATGTGATATTCTTTGATGAATTTAATGTTCCTCAACATGAGTATAAAGCGTTCACAGAATGGGCGAACTCCTTTTATATTAATTATGAGGTATTGGGAGCTGTAAATAATTATTATCAAATTGCCGTAAAAATTAAAGAATGAGAAAATTCATAACCCTGGCTTTTTCAGCCATACTCTTGGTAGCATGTACCCCAAAAATGGATGCATGTGAGTGCGGTAAGAAAATAATGGAAAAGGATTCGAAGGAGTCTATTGCTTGTACAGCTTACATGAAAACCTTATCGGTTAAAGAGCAAGAAGCATTCGTGGATAAAGCGATGAAGTGTTATGCAAATGAACATTTAGGAACAGATCTAAAATAAAAAAGTCTCCCGAAGGAGACTTTTAACAAACAACAACAACTAAACATCCCTTCTAATGTTATCGAAGGAATACCTCTCTACCGCACGGCAGTTGTTCGTCCGCGGAAGAAATATCATTCCTCCGCATGAGTGGCTTGAGTTTAAGGGCTTCTCGCTGCGCAAGTTCCCGCACACTCATTGATTGCGTTAACACAATCGATTTTTTATTTTTTGATTTAATACGCCGAGGATCCAAGTAAATGATATCCCCTTCATTTAGCATATCCTTTTCTTTAAACGATTCGTTGTAGTGATGAAGCTGAGAAAGTTTAATCCCAGTTTGTTTAGAGATTTTATAATATGAATCTGTTCTGCTTGCAATCACGTAACGTACCCTGTTTTCATGAATTAAAATTCGAATTCCTTCTTGTTTTATCGATTTAGCCGGCTGAATAGGTTCCGCGAAGAACTTACCAGTGCAAAGTGCAATAAAGCAGAGTAAACCAAATTGTTTCATAGGGTTCTCTAACGAATTGTCTGTTTCAAGGTTTCATTATTTGATTTTTTATATCGAAATCAGCCAATTTGTCTTCTTGAATGGGTTTGAAAATGTCAAAATGGCACTTAAAGATTGGTGGTTTATGATTTGAGCACCATTCGAAACAAAAAATAATACCCTTATGGATTTATCTAAATTAACATCCTTGGCTCAAGAAGCGCTACAGAAAGCGCAAGAATTAGCCCAAGAGAACCAGCATCAGGTGTTGGATACAGGACATATGATGATGGGACTTCTATTGGTAGATAAGGAGGTTGTTCCCAGGTTGCTGGATAAGCAGGGGGTGAATCAGGCTGTGTTTCGCGCGGCGGTTAATGCTGTGGTGACAGGGTATCCGAAGGTTCAAGGAGGTGAGTTGCATATATCCAATGCGCTTTCTTCTGTCCTTAAAAAAGGAATTAGTGACCTAGACGCTTGGGGTGATTCGTATTTAGCGGTGGATGCATTGTTTTATCACTTGTGTCAATCCAAAGATTCTTTAGCTCAATTAGTGAAAGATTCAGGTATACAAGTAAATCAATTAAAAAAAGACATTATGGAAATGAGAAATGGAGAAAAAGTACAGAGTTCCAGTCAAGAAAACACATATCAATCCTTAGAGAAATATGCGAAGAACTTGAATGAAATGGCTGCCAAAGGGAAACTTGATCCCGTTATTGGACGCGATGAAGAAATACGACGCGTATTGCAGATTCTAACGCGTAGAACAAAAAATAACCCCATCTTAATAGGTGAGCCAGGGGTTGGAAAAACTGCTATTGCTGAAGGCTTGGCGCATCGTATTATTAGCGGGGATGTACCCGAAAACCTAAAAACAAAAGTGGTCTATTCCTTGGATATGGGTTCCTTAATCGCTGGTGCGAAATACAAAGGGGAATTTGAAGAACGCTTGAAGGCTGTGGTAAAGGAAGTGATAAACTCGGATGGTGAAATCATCTTGTTTATTGATGAAATCCACACCTTAGTTGGTGCCGGTGGGGGAGAAGGCGCGATGGATGCTGCAAATATTTTGAAACCGGCCTTGGCTCGTGGAGAATTACGCGCCGTAGGTGCTACTACCTTAAATGAATATCAAAAGTATTTTGAAAAAGATAAGGCCTTGGTTAGACGTTTTCAAACGGTGCTCGTAGATGAACCCGATACCGAAGATGCAATCGCCATTCTTCGTGGAATAAAAGAAAAGTATGAGAATCACCACAAGGTGATCATAAAAGATGCAGCGATTATTGCAGCGGTGGAGTTGTCTCAACGCTATATTTCTGACCGTCACCTGCCGGATAAGGCAATCGACTTAATCGATGAGGCGGCCTCCAAACTTCGAATGGAGATAAATTCTAAACCGGAGGAATTGGATGAAATCGAGCGTAAAATCATGCAACTTGAAATTGAACGTGAAGCATTAAAGCGAGAAAATAATACCGCTAAATTGGAAACGGTTGAGAAAGACTTGGCTAATTTCAATGAAAAACGACAAGGATTGACCTCGAAGTGGCAAACGGAGAAACAAATGTTAGAGTCCATCCAACACTCCAAAGAGGAGATTGAATTGTTGAAATATGAGGCGGATGTAGCTGAGCGTTCAGGTGATTACGGTAAAGTAGCTGAAATTCGATATGGTAAAATTCAAGAAGCCGAGCGGAAGTTAGAAGATTCTAAGAAAACATTGAGTGAAATTCAATCGGTATCCAAAATGATAAAAGAGGAAGTAGATACCGAAGAAATTGCTGAGGTAGTTTCCAAATGGACCGGGATTCCCGTACAAAAAATGGTAGAAAGCGAAGTCAGTAAGTTGCTCAGGTTGGAAGATGAACTTAAAAAACGCGTGGTTGGACAAGAAGAAGCCATTGAGGCCTTGTCGGATGCCGTAAGACGCTCCAGGGCAGGTCTGCAAGATGCAAGGCGTCCGATTGGATCCTTTATATTTCTTGGTACTACCGGAGTTGGAAAAACAGAATTGGCTAAAGCCTTGGCAGAATTTTTATTCAACGATGAAAATGCCATGACACGAATCGACATGAGTGAATATCAAGAGAAACACAGCGTAAGTCGTTTGGTGGGAGCGCCTCCGGGATATGTGGGGTATGATGAGGGAGGACAGCTAACAGAAGCCGTTCGTAGAAGACCATATTCCATTGTGTTGCTTGATGAAATCGAGAAGGCTCACCCGGATGTGTTTAATGTACTCTTGCAGGTACTGGATGATGGACGATTAACAGATAATAAAGGAAGATTGGTCAATTTTAAAAATACGATCATTATCATGACTTCTAATTTAGGTTCGCACATTCTTCAAGAAACGTTTGAACATGCGAAGGAAAAAGAGTATCCAGAATTAGCGGTGAAGGCCAAAAAGCAAGTGCTTGAATTGTTGCGCCAAACCATACGGCCAGAGTTCTTAAATCGAATCGATGAAACGATTTTGTTTTTACCGCTTACCTTATCCAATGTAAAAGATATTGTAGGGATTCAGCTAGAGAAACTTAAGGTGCAATTGAAGGAGAAAGGGGTGAGGTTGTATGTGGCTCCTGATGCTTTTCAGCATATTGTGTCCTTGGGCTACGATCCATTCTTTGGAGCGCGTCCGGTGAAACGAGTAATTCAAAAAGAAGTATTGAATAGCTTGTCGAAGGCCTTACTTGCTAAAACAGTGGACCTGACTCAAACTGTGGTGATGGATATGTTCGAAGGACAAATTGTGTTCAGAAAACCGGTATTGGCAGAAGAAGAAATCGCCTAAGTTTGATTCAAAACCCTGTTTCACGCTCGTGAAACAGGGTTTTAACAATTTTCAACGTTCCCGGTACAATGCGCTTCGTAACTATTTTTTATATTTGCATTTAGTAAATATTAATTATAATTATGTCAACCTTCACCAGTTCACTTCCTGATGATCTTCTGCAATCCCTTGCGCAAAAAGCCAAGGAGCTATCTGTTCCCAAAAACACCCTCATCGAGCGCGCGCTTCGCATCTATCTAGAGCAACTCAATCGGGCTGCCTATGTTAAATCCTATAAGCAAATGGCAGCGGATACTGATCTGCAAATGCTCGCTGAAGAAGGAATGGCCGATTATTTAAGTCAACTTTCGGAAGAATGAAACAAGGTGAAATTTGGTTCACGGATTTAAATCCCGTGAAAGGAAGCGAACAAGCAGGATATCGACCCGTTATAATCATTAGTGGTAATTTACTCAACGTTCATGCAAAGGTAGTTGTGTGTGTACCCTTGACCACGCAAATCAAGGATTACCATGGAAATCTAGTGTTAGATCCATCACCGACGAATGGACTATTATCACGTTCCGAGGCTTTAACCCTTCATGTAAGATCTATTTCCAAAGACCGTTTGTTGGAGCGAGTAGGTTCAGTCTCAAAGGCAGAGTTAAAGCAAATCCATACGACCTTGAATGAGATTTTAACGTATTAATCCTGTTTTACGGGATTTTAAATCCCGTAAAACAGGGCACAAAAAAAGCGGTCCCTGAGCTTGTCGAAGGGCCGCTTTTTGTATAAAACTTAAATCTTAGTATCGGTAATGATCCGTTTTAAATGGACCTTTCACATCAACGCCAATGTAATCAGCTTGCTCAGAAGATAATTCTTCCAATTCTACACCAATTTTTGATAAATGAAGACGTGCTACTTTCTCATCTAAATGCTTTGGCAAGGTATACACATCATTTTCGTACTTGTCCGAGTTATGCCATAACTCCAATTGCGCTAAGGTTTGGTTGGTAAATGAATTCGACATTACAAACGATGGGTGGCCTGTTGCACAACCTAAGTTTACCAAACGCCCTTCAGCTAGAACAATGATGTCATTTCCATTCACATTGTACAAATCTACCTGTGGCTTAATTTCCATTTTTGTTGAGCCATACTTGCTGTTCAACCAAGCCATGTCAATCTCGTTATCGAAGTGACCGATGTTACACACGATCGCCTTGTCTTTCATTGCTTCGAAATGTTTTCCAGTTACAATGGATTTATTTCCGGTAGCGGTAACAATGATATCAGCTAAGCCAATCACGCTATCTAATCGTTTTACCTCAAATCCATCCATGGCCGCTTGAAGTGCACAAATCGGATCAATTTCAGTTACAATAACACGAGCACCTGAACCTTGCAACGACGCAGCAGAACCTTTACCAACATCACCGTATCCACAAACAACGGCTACTTTACCAGCCATCATCACATCAGTAGCACGACGAATCGCATCAACCAAGGATTCTTTACATCCGTATTTGTTATCGAATTTAGATTTGGTAACGGAGTCATTCACGTTGATTGCAGGCATCACCAAGGTTCCGTTTTTCTTACGCTCATACAAGCGGTGAACTCCGGTCGTGGTTTCTTCTGACAATCCTTTAATCGCTGCGGTTAATTCTGGGTAACGGTCGAATACCATATTGGTTAAATCTCCACCGTCATCTAAAATCATGTTTAAGGGTTGACCGCCTTCGAATGCAAACAAGGTTTGCTCGATACACCAATCAAATTCTTCTTCATTCATTCCTTTCCATGCAAATACAGGGATTCCTGCTGCGGCAATCGCTGCTGCTGCGTGGTCTTGCGTAGAGAAAATGTTACAAGACGACCAGGTAACTTCAGCGCCCAGATCAATTAGGGTTTCGATCAATACAGCGGTTTGGATGGTCATGTGTAAGCATCCCGCGATCCGTGCACCGCTCAAGGGCTTAGATGCACAGTATTCTGCACGAAGGGCCATTAAACCTGGCATTTCAGCTTCCGCTAATTTAATTTCTTTACGCCCCCACTCTGCAAGGGAGATGTCTTTTACTTTGTAGTTTAGTTTTTCTGTGGTATTATTCATTGTATTATATTTCAGTGCAAAAATAGTGATTAATCAAGGATTTCAAACTAAATCCCTAATTCCTTTAATTGATGTTTCAGGGCCTTGATGAATAGGGGGTGGTCATTGTTACTTGGAACCAGATCCACTGTTTCTCCACCATGTTCTTCAAAAATCTCTTGGTACTCGCTTCCAATTTCAATTAAGGTTTCTAGGCAATCGGCAACAAATGCAGGACTAAAAACCAACAAGCGTTTAGCTCCTTTTTTAGCGTGTTCTTCCACGATTTTATCTGAGAAGGGCTCGAGCCATTTTTTGTCGAGGCGCGATTGAAAACATACGGTGTATTGGCCTTCTTTCAGTCCAAGTTTTTCTACGATTAGTCTTGTGGTGGCATAACAGGTAGCCTTGTAGCACATTTTATTTTTATCGTTGAGTTCCGTTTCACAGGGTTGATCCCCGCACAAATCGGTTCCTTCATATACTTTGTCTACTTGACGTTCCGGTAACCCATGGTAGGAGAAAAGGATGTGGTCATAGGAGTTGAGGTCAAAGGCCTTCGTGTTTTCTACGATGTTCTCGATGTAGAAAGGATTGTCGTAAAACTGACCAGCAACTACCACCTCTGGAATCACCCACCAAGAGGAAATAATTCGCATGGATTTTTCCAGTGCAGACCCCGAAGAGGCACTCGCATATTGTGGAAATAACGGAAATAACACAATGCGGTCGTAGTTGGCTAATCTGATGCGTTCAAGCACCGAATCCAAGGATGGATTTTGGTAGCGCATGGCAAACTCAACGGTTACTTCGTCTTGATTGTACTCCGCTTGAAGTAATTTACTCACGTTTTGTGTATAGGTTAATAAGGGAGAAACACCCTTTCCAAGTTCCCACAATTCTTTATAAATCTTAGCTGATTTAGGCGCTCGAAAAGGAACAATGATGCCATTAACTAAAATTTTCCGAGCAAGCCACGGAATGTCAATCACGCGAGGGTCATTGAGGAATTCAGAAAGGTAACGACGAACATCGGAGGTTTTTGGGCTATCGGGCGTACCAAGTTGGATCAGGAGCACACAAGTCTTTTTCATGGGATAGAAACAATTCGCAGTTTGGAAAGTTCAAAGGTAGGGAAAACCGATGATTCTAGCAGAACTTCTTACTTTTGTAACATGATTAATCCATCGCGCATTTTTGAACCCCAAAGCGAAGCTGAATTTCGATCTTTGGCGCTGGAGATCGCACAATTTCAAGTAACGAATTGCACGATTTACCGCGACTTTGCGCGCTTGATGAACGTGGAAGAGGTTAATCGGTTCGAGGATATTCCTTTTCTGCCGATCCGTTTTTTTAAAGAATTCGAGGTGGTTTCCACTCCAGTACCGTCTTATCCCTTAGTGTTTATGAGCAGCGGGACGGGTGAACAGGGTAGGAGTAAGCATATAGTAACCGATCCAAGCCTGTATACCCAAAGTTATACCCTTGGGTTTGAGCAATATTTTGGTTCTCCGAAAGAGTGGGTGATTTTGGCATTGTTGCCTAATTATTTGGAGCAGGGAAATTCAGGATTGGTGAATATGGTGGAGGGGCTTATTTCGCAAAGTGAACATGCCTTGTCGGGGTTTGTCTTGAACGAAATGGAACAAATTCATGCACGCTACGTGGCCGCTTTGGCTTCAGGAAGGAAATGCATGTTGTTTGGTGTTTCCTATGCCTTATTAGATTTAGCCGAGCAAGGCAATGATTTTTCACAAGCGGTGGTGGTAG
>JBEIDV010000077.1:0-8639 GCA_040383285.1 Crocinitomicaceae bacterium
AATAAGGGGTATAAGGACTTACAATCCCAGGTACTCGATGGAAGATGTTCACCCTATGAAGCAGCAGATCACTTATTACATTTAATTACCTCATCGCATGGAAACCTTTAAAATAACCGGTGATTACATCGAACTCATTGCCTTATTGAAAGCAACGGGAATTGCAGAAACAGGCGGACACGCCAAGTACTTAGTGGATGAAGGCGAAGTAACGCGTAACGGGGAAACCGAAACTAGAAAACGCGCCAAACTGATACCGGGTGATGTAATCCGTGTATTTGAACATGAAATAAGCATTGCATGAGAACGGTGTTTTTTAAGGCATGGCTAGGGTTCATTTTCTTGCACAGCGGCTCCATACTGGGACAGGCAAAAACTCCTAACACGCCATCGTGCATATACATCCCAAACAACATCAGCGTACGTTGCGACGACTACAACAAGGATTTTACCTTGGAAATAAGTAGCGCTAGCGAATGTCGCATTCAAAAAATGGAAGTATTCTCGAGGTGGGGAAACATCTTGTTTTCAACGGAGGTTTCACCGTGGGAATGGTATGGCGGGAAAGAGGCCGCGGGGACTTACAATGTGGTGGTTACGTATTCAGAAGAAGCTGGAGAAATAAAAACAAGCACGCAGTCGGTCTATTTGATTAAGTGATTTTGGGTAATCCTAAAACCTTAATTTAAGCTGATTAAATAACCTATAAAAGGAAAAAAATGAAAAAATTTATGCTGAATATCCAATTAGATGGATTGGATAACGAAACAAGAATTAAACTGCTTCCAAAAGAACAGGAAATGGTTAAAGCCTTGGAAGAACAAGGGACCATTGTTGAAACCTTTATTAAACTCGATATGTCTGGGATATTTATTGTCATGGCAGCAACCGATACGGAAGAAGTACATTCAAAACTTTCAACCTTGCCGTATTACCCTTACATGAAAATTGAAATTATTCCTGTGCGATTTGATAACAGCATTAATCAATAACACCTTCATTCAAATTAATCATCATGTCTTTTCAAGCTTATATTGACAACATTAAAGCCAAGACAGGGAAAACACCGGCTGACTTTAAAAAAATGGCAACGGAAAAAGAATTCATAATAGATGGAAGTCTAAATCCAAAGATTAAAGCAACTGAAATAACAAATTGGCTTAAAGAAGAATTTGAGTTAGGTCATGGACATGCTATGGCCATTTATGCCACATTTAAAGGGAAAACCGAATAAAAAAAAGAACGCGTTAGTTAATTGCTGCTTGCGGCATAACTGTTTTTGGCGTTTGAGTTAATGTTTTATGTAGTTTAGGCAGTAATTAAACAGCGAGGCATGAACAGAAGGGACTTTTTAAAACAAACATCCGCATTGACCATTGGAGGGATCTTATTTCCTTCTGCCCTCTTCACTGCGTGTAGAAAAGAGAACTTTTTTGAAGACGTAACTTATGACGGTAAAGTTATAATCATTGGTGCGGGTGCCGCAGGGTTGTATGCTGCATATATTTTAAAGTCAAAAGGAATAGATTTTCAAATATTGGAGGCTTCTTCAACCTATGGTGGAAGACTTGGTAAACTGACCGGCTTTGCCAATTTTCCAATTGACACTGGGGCACAATGGCTACATGGTGAAAACAGTGTCTTAGGAGATTTAATCAAATCGTCAAAGACGAAAATCACGCGCGATGATAGTGAAACAAAATTTTGGTTCAATAACAAACTCATAGATGCATTACCTCAAAACACTAATATATTTGAAGGCGAAGAATTACCAGACATTTCCTATGAAGCGTATGCCTTGCAAAATGGATTAGGTAATGAATATAAATACATTATTGAGAATATTGCAGGTGACCAAGGAGCCGCAGCTTCTCACCTATCTGTGTATGGAAATAATAAAGACGAAGAAAATTGGAGTGCTGGAGATGATGATTTTAAATTTGAGGAAACCTTCTTTGATTTAATTGATAAGGAAATAGCAAGTCAAGTAAAGGATCAAATTCTAATAAATACCATTATTACAAAAATTGATTATTCGCAATCAGAAATCAAATTAACAGATAGTAATAATAACACATTCAATGCAAATAAAGTCATTATTACCGTCCCTATTTCTATACTTAAATCAGGTGATATTCAATTTATTCCTGCCCTTCCAATTGAAAAAACAACGGCATTTTCGAAAATAGGAATGGATGCCGGAATGAAGGTATTTTTAAAGTTTAGCAATAAATTCTTTGATCAAAATATCATTGGTGGGTCAGTTTGTGCTGCTTATGCCGATGACCGTATAGGCAAAGCACAAAACGATAACATATTGCTTGCCTTTATTATGGGCAACCAGGCCGAATATTTGACATCATTAGGAAGCGATGTAGCAATTACAGCCGCACTACTACAAGAATTAGATTTGATGTATAATGGACAAGCGACAGCATCATTTATCGCGTCACATGTTGAAAACTGGACCACAAACCCCTTCGTTAAAGGTGCATATTCTTACAGTACCGTTGGGATGGGAGATGCCCGGAAAACTGCGAGTCAAGCACTAAGTGAAAAACTATATTTTGCAGGGGAGGCAATGAATACTAATGGGCATCATCAAACGGTTCATGGTGCCGTAGAAACAGGTTATAGGGAAGTAATGAATATACTAACTGATATCAAAAAATGAAGTTAATTGTTTTATCATTTATCTTGCTAATAAACCTTGGCTTCGCTTCAGCTCAAGAATTTCAAATTGATGCTTCTTATACTTATCTATATTCTAAACAGTGGGACAAGGCAATCCAAACCTACAACGTTAGCCGACCCTGGTTGACAGAAAAACAACCTTTATTAATTCACGGATTCAATGGTTCTTTATCGTATATTTTTAACTCGGTTGAAGCGGTGAATCATGGAATTAACTTGTCCTATACCTTTGTTAGAAGTTCTGCAGCGAGTGATAATATAGAAAACAACCTATATCTTCATTTTTTAACCGTAGGATACCTACTTCATTACCAAAGAAATGAAAAACTAAGGGGCATTTATACGGATTTAATTGTTTCAGCAAAATTAAGTGGCTTGTATAGAACGATAAATGGAGAACCTTTTGTTTACAGTGAAACCTACTCAAATGCCTTTGGTATAGGTGGTGATATCCGTTTAAAACTTGGATATTATATACCCTTGAAAAATACTATGTATTTATCACCTTTTATTTCAAGTGCATGCACACCTTATTTATATTCACCGAATAGCGAAGCTGTGATCAATCAAACAAAAGGGCTTACAAGTAATCCTTGGACCGCCCTGTTAACGAATCAGATTGGCTTAACATTTCATTTAAAATAATACGTAGGCAGTCTATTTGATTAAGTGATGTTGGGTTCTGCCAAGTTGAGCAGCTTAAGGAAGTATACCATCCAATATGTTCAATTTCATTGCGTTAGGGGGATCGTAAAATTAATCCCCTATGGAAATAGAAATCATCAAAAACAGCATCCTCGAAATACGAGGCTTTGTTTCGCTTATATCCTTTCGGAAAAGCGAAGAAGCAAAATATCCTCGAATTGGAATGATCAAAATAATAGATTAAAAAAAAAGAACGCGTTAATTAATTGCCAATACGTATGAGAAATAATTGATTCATCATCTTTACTATGATTCATGGTTGTACTTTTACCCACACATTAATATCCATTGAATGATAAAAAATAAACCATTTTCATCTAAAGTTATAAGCAGTTGGAAAAAACTTGGACCGGGGCTAGTTACAGGTGCAAGTGACGATGATCCCTCTGGAATTGCAACGTATTCTCAAGCAGGAGCTGCATTCGGTCTTGCAACGCTTTGGACAGCCATCATTGCATTTCCACTTATGGCCTCGATCCAGCAGATGTGCGCACGAATTGGTTTAGTAACCTCTCAAGGGTTAACTGGGACACTGAAAAAACACTATCCAAGACCAATATTGTATTTGATGCTGTTATTCAGTTTCCCTGCAATTGTGATGAATATTGGCGCAGACATCGCAGGCATGGGTGCTGTCGGAAATTTATTATTCCCTTCCATTGATGCTGGTTATTTCAGCGTCCTTTTCACGCTCGTTCTTCTTGGTTTAATTATTTACTTGCCTTATCAAAAAATCGCCTCCGTGTTAAAATATTTATGCATCGTTATGTTGGTATATTTTATCGTGCCGTTTTTGTATAAACAGGATTTAACAGAAATTTTTAAGGCTACTTTTATTCCAACCATTCGATTCGATAAAGACTTTATCGCAATGTTAGTAGGTATACTCGGCACCACAATTTCGCCCTACCTTTTCTTCTGGCAAGCATCGGTAGAGGTTGAAGAAATGAAGAACAGAAGAACGCACCTCGTTGTAAATAAAAAAATTATCCATGAAATAAATCAAGATGTAGATTTTGGAATGACAATTTCAGGATTTGTTATGTTTTTCATAATTCTTACCACCGGAACCGTACTCTATAATGGAGGAGTACATCAAATTGATACCGTCGAACAAGCAGCGATGGCATTAAAGCCATTAGCCGGGAATTTAGCTTATCTACTTTTTGCTTTTGGTATAATCGGAACAGGACTTATCGCAATACCTGTTTTAAGTGGCTCTATTTCTTATATCATAACTGAAACGTTTGGCTGGGAACAAGGACTTGACAAAAAATTTCATGAAGCCAAAGGATTTTATGTCATCATTGCGATTTCATTACTTTTGGGCTTGTCACTTAATTACATCGGTATTACGCCAATTCAATCATTAATTTACACCGCCATTCTCTACGGAATGACAGCTCCTGTCTTAATTGCAATTATCTTACACATTTCGAATAATAAAAAAATAATGGGGGTGAACGTAAATGGTAGGTTGTCAAATATTCTCGGCTTTATGGCATTAATAATTATGACAGTTGCTGCCTTAGCATTAATTTATTTGCAATTTTCAGCATAGTATAAAGTCAATAAGATTTTAAGTTTTCCATGAACATGCTTTATTTTATCGACCAATCGTTCGAACGCATCAATAGCCTTAACAAAGGAACCTATGAACAATGTGAATTCCTTGGCTGTGATTTTGCCAACCTAGACCTCTCGGCGTTTGTGTTTACCGATTGTCGTTTTAACGACTGCAATTTAAGCATGGCAAAACTTAATAATACCGGATTTAAAGACATCAACTTTTCTTCCTGTAAACTACTCGGACTTCGATTCGATGACTGCAATGCCTTTGGATTTACCGTGACGTTTGACACCTGTATTTTAAATCACTGTTCTTTCTATAAAACCAAGCTTACTAACACACGATTCACTCATTGTCAGGTGCATGAAGTAGAATTTACCGAGGCAGACTTACATAGCGCAATCTTTGATGCATGCGATTTACACTTTTCAACGTTTGAGCGAACGAATCTTGAAAAAGCCGATTTCCGCACCGCTATTAATTTCTCCATTAATCCTACCCTCAACCGAATAAAAAACGCTAAATTCTCTCGCGATAGGCTAGCCGGGCTTTTAGACTCCTTTTCTATTGTAATCGTATAAGATATTTATTCCATGAATGCAGAAATAAGCGCATACAATACCCTCCTCTCCCCACAAGATCAAGAGTTATGTGATTACTTGGCACATCAAATCGACCGTGAATTAATTGATTCCGAATCAAAAATTTGGCACCGTCATCCCGTGTGGTTCCTTCAGGGAAACCCCATCGTGGGCTACAGCAAACAAAAAAAAGGAATTCGACTCATGTTTTGGAGTGGCGCAGATTTTAACGAGGAATCCTTACCTGTGCTTGGAGGTAAATTTAAAGACGCCTCCGTGTTTTTCAATCATATCGATGAAATCAATCCCGAAGCATTAACCCGTTGGATTCAAAAATCCTCCACGATTCAGTGGGACTATAAAAACATCGTCAAACGTAAAGGCAGATTGGAACGAATCAGCTAACTCGCTATTTTAACATTTTTTTTGTACCTTTCTTGGCCATTTCAACGCCTATGAAGAACCTACTACTCGCTATAATCCTTCTTCCTTCCCTCTTTTTCTCCCAAGCCATTATCCAAGTAAAAGTACTCAGTGTACAAACCTTAGCGAATGTGGATTGCGACGGCTTATTTCTTGGGAATTCTGATTTCGTTTGGGAATTTACAGGAACCGATAACACTCTTGGATTAACCAACAACAACCCTGCCCTATTCGGTATTTTCGGGTTTAACTACGGGTATAAAAATAACGACAACGGCGCCTACACGATGACCACGCCCGGAGGTACCTTCTCTCCAAACAGCGGCTTATTTTTCAACCATAATTACCTCTGTGTTAATGATGTTCCAACAAGCATTAACCTCGCCTGGGAAGCCTATGAAAACGACGACGCCGGCAACTATGACGTACTCGGATTAACAGACGGTCAAACCGGCTTGCAAAATGTTACCATGCCTGTACCTGCGGCGGTTGGGATTTTAAATTATTCGTTTACTGCGGCAAGTCAAGACGGTGGATGTGCACAAGTGTACACCATTAACCTACAGGTAGAACGCTTACCGCTGGTGGTTAACTACATGCAAGACAATATTTGTGCAGCGCAACAATTAACTCTTAATACCACATACACCTACGGGTTCTGTAACGCAACCTTGGAGCCTAATGAACCTGCAGCTGCCGATGTACAAAATGCGGGATCCCTATGGGCCAAGTTTGTTGCACCCGCGTCCGGAAGTGTAAATATTACCAGTGATTTAGGAGGCACCGACATTGGAACGTATTTCCAAATTTATCACGCAGCCGATGGCATGAATTGCACCGACGGGGTCCATGTGGTTACCGGTCAAACCGTTAAAAACAAGTTTGAATACCTTTCCCATATTGATTTCTCCGATGGAATTGACTTCTTAGGAGTTGATCCAGAAGCGGAGATCACCATGGACGCCTGTGACCCAATACCCTTTATTTCCTATCAAAAACTAATTCCGGGACAGACCTATTACATTCAATTTACAGCCGACGGACCTAACGAACATGGATACTATCAACTTCGGGTTGATGGCTTGGGTGGTGGGGCACCGAACTTGGAAGACATTCCATGCCTTTCCAATACAGTCAACTTCAGCACAACAGCTATTTCATCAGCGAGCAACAGTTCCCCAACCACAAACCTTGCCTTTGGTTGTGCCTTAGACGGGGGAAATGCGGCAGGTGAAACCGGACAACAACATACCTCAGCGAATCCCACAGAATATCATGCATACGACTATCCACACATCGGATTGGGTAATCCTTCTATGAATGAAAGCGTTTGGTTGAACTTTGTGGCGCCAAACTCCGGTAGAATCACCTTCGAAGGCGATTATCAAAGTGCCCTTTACGGGGAAAGTGCCGCATTATTTGGTTACGATAAAGCCTTTGGACCTGGAGTTCCGAATGATTTTCTATGTTCTAATTTGAAGTACCTTGCCTCTGATGAAGGCGGAACGAATAGCTTTCTTGGCGGTGATCCATCGGCGATAGTGAACGGAACCTGTCTTGAACCCGGCTACAGGTATTTTGGCATGATTGACCCATCTGATGCCATCACGCCATTAAGCGCCCAAAACATTAATTCTTGGGTATTTGACCCCAGCGTGAGCGACCCTTCCAATAATCCTCCGGGAAATGACATCCTGTGCCTTACCCTACTCGATACCCTGTATGAAGTACCTGTGATTCCTGCAGGAACGAACCCAACCTTTCAAGCGGTAGCTGGGTCGAACGTTTTGGCGTGTAGAGAATATTTAGCGGGCGAACCCCCACTCCACCCAAACCAAGCAAATCGCGCAGATCAAACCGTGTGGCATTACTTTGTAGGACCGCCATCTGGGGCGGTGGAGCTCAGCATTCGTGCCTACATTGGAATGAATTTATTGCGTTTCAACGTGTTTGAGTTATTAAATGGTACCTCTTGCTACGGGGGCTTAGGTCCAGCAACTTATACCGTAGATGGTACGCGCTTTACCCCATCGATCACTCCCCTATTGTCAGGAACTGCAAACTACAACGGACATCAAGAAACCTTATGCTGTTTGGATTCAGGAAAGGTATACGCCATTCAAATCGACGGTGGGGCACCGGGCGATGAAGGTCAATACATTATTGAATACATCAAAGAACTAACCAGCGATGCCGGAGATATTTTTGCTAACAGTTCAAACGGTGGGTATTCCGATGTGAATCTTGGCGACACCTTGTATGTCTGCTACGGGGATACCGTAACTCCCGGAATCTTATTGAATGGCATCGGACAATCCACAGCCTCTTTCCCAAGCTGTATTACGCCAGGCTATGTGTTGCACCAAAGCAATCCAGTACCCGATCCTGTCATGAATTCTGGGTTTACCTACATGGATTCCATTCAAGGAAATGGCGTATTTGTAAATAACGGAAATGGAAACGGTAGCTTTGGTAATCCTCAATTCAACACCTTGTATTACCTATCTCCCGCGGCAGATCAAGCGGCATCATGGGGAATGTTTAATTGTAGAACAGCAACCCTTGAAACAGGAATTCCAATCGTCTATTTACAATCGCTTACTGCGAACTTCAGCTACAATAACAACACCTGTACCGTGACCTTTTCTGCAGCAGGTGGGATGAAT
>JBEIDV010000078.1:0-8618 GCA_040383285.1 Crocinitomicaceae bacterium
GAACTTGAAGACCCATTTAATGGACTTGAGGATTTAGAAAAAGAGATTCTTCGAACGCCCTTAGATCCAATAATCACCTATTCGGACGACCCCCTTCGAATGATGCGAGCCATTCGATTCGCAACACAACTCGACTTTAAAATTGCTGGCCCTTCCTTACAAGCGATACAACAGCAACCCGAACGAATTGCCATTGTCTCCATGGAACGTATTTCAACAGAACTTAATAAAATTATGAGTTCCGAAAAACCATCTCGTGGATTTCATCTGTTAAAAGCAAGCGGATTGCTACCGCATATTTTTCCAGAACTGCTTGCATTGAGCGGTGTGGAAACCATAAACGGTCATAGCCACAAAGACAATTTTGACCATACCCTTGAAGTACTCGATAACATTTGTATACACACCGACAACGTATGGCTAAGATGGGCCGCACTGTTACACGACATTGCCAAACCACCAACCAAACGGTATGACCCACAAGCCGGATGGACCTTTCACGGACATGAAGAATTGGGTGCTCGAATGGTGCCTAGAATATTTAAGAAATTAAAACTCCCACTCGATGGGAAAATGAAATATGTCCAAAAACTCGTGCGCCTTCACCTTCGACCAATTGCGCTCGTAAAAGGCTCAGTTACAGACTCCGCCATCCGAAGATTACTCTCTGAAGCGGGAGATGATATTGAGGATTTAATGAAACTCTGCAGCGCAGATATTACCTCAAAAAATGAATTTAAAGTAAACCGATACCGAAAGAATTTCGAATTAGTTAGCGAAAAATTAAAGCAAGTGGAAGAGAAGGACCGCATCCGTAATTTTCAACCCCCAGTTACCGGTGAATATATTATGTCCTATTACGGTATAGGTCCATGTGCAGAAATTGGTATAATTAAGTCGGCAATAAAAGAAGCAATTCTTGAAGGTAAAATAGAAAATACCTTTGAAGAAGCAGAACAAGAAATGATTGTACTAGCAAACAACTTAGGACTTGTTCCTGTTACAGCTAAATAAATAACTTTGTAAAAAAAAAACATGCCTGGGTTAAAGTTCAGAGTATTATTAGATTCAGACCATAAAGATGAAGTCTTTCGCGACGTGGTAATTTCTAATGAAAGCAATTTTGAAACATTCTATCAAGCCATAATGTCGGCGTTTGAGTTCAAAGGAGATCAAATGGCAAGCTTCTATGTATCCAACGACGAATGGGATAAAGGTCATGAAATTAACCTCATGGACATGTCTTATGACGATGACGCATTAGATGCTCCATCCAATGTCATGAGTAAGGCCATCTTGAAAGAGTTTGTTGAGGAGCCTGATCAAAAGTTTATCCTTGTTTATGACTTTATGCGCATGTGGATATTTCTTATTGAACTCATTGGCTATGAATCAGAAAGCCCAAGTGAAGCGCGTACGGTACTTGAGGTTGGACAAGCACCTAAGGAGAATTCCAAAGAAGCCTTAGAGGAAGATTTTTTTGCCAGTGGCGGGGGATCTGAAATTCAGGGCGAGGGTGCAGAAGACGATGACTACGGGTTTAATGATTATGACGATGATTACAACGAAGAAGATTTTAGTGATTTTAATGAATTCGAATATTAATGGCCACGCATGACCCAATTGGCTTAGCCATACAAGACTATCTAAAGACAAAAAAACCAGCTGATATTATCGTAACGGCGGATTTATGCGATGATGATATTATTCCGGTTGAGGTACTTTTTAGAACCTTCGAAGAGATGCCAGCGTTAGAACAACATGCAATGTCTTTATCCAAAGGCAGAATTTTAGATGTCGGTGCTGGAGCAGGTCCACATAGCATATACCTGAGCGAATTAGGGAACAGCGTTAGCGCAATTGATACCTCACCAGGCGCCGTAAGTTACCTCAAGTCAATGAATATTGATGCCCGATGCATGGATATCCTCGACCTCAAAGGGGAAACCTACGATACCATCCTGCTGTTGATGAATGGCATTGGAATTGCCGGAACAAAGGGCAAACTTCTCAACTTTCTCAAACACCTAAAAACCTTATTAAGTCCAGGAGGACAAATCTTGTGTGATTCTTCTGATGTAGCCTTCCTCTATGAAGAAGAAGATGGATCGTATTGGATGGATTTAAACGCTGAATATTACGGGAATTTCAAATTTCAATTACATTATAAAAAACAATCTACTGAGATTTTTGATTGGTTATATATTGATTATGATAACCTGCATGACATCGCAAGTTCCGTCGGATTTAAATGTAAACGTATCGAAATTGATGAACATCATTTTTTAGCGCAATTAACCTTGCAATGAATTAAAACACAATGTGTATTTTTGTGAACAAATAAAAGCATAACAATGAGTGTACTGGTAAACAAATCGTCTAAAGTTATAGTTCAAGGTTTTACAGGCAGCGAAGGAACCTTCCACGCAGGTCAAATGATTGAATATGGTACTAATGTAGTTGGTGGAGTAACTCCTGGAAAAGGTGGAACAAGCCATTTAGACAGACCAGTATTTAATACCGTTAGTGATGCTGTAACAACTACAGGAGCTGACGTATCGATTATTTTTGTGCCGCCTGCCTTTGCAGCCGATGCCATAATGGAAGCAGCTGAAGCAGGAATTAAAGTAATTGTGTGTATCACAGAAGGCATTCCGGTAAAAGACATGGTGAATGCGAAAGAATACATTAAAGCATTTGATTGTCGCTTGATCGGACCAAATTGCCCAGGAGTAATAACTGCAGGTGAGGCGAAAGTTGGAATTATGCCAGGATTTGTATTCAAAACAGGAAAAATTGGAATTGTATCAAAATCAGGTACTCTAACCTATGAAGCAGCGGACCAAGTAGCGAAAGCTGGCCTTGGAATCACTACAGCCATTGGAATTGGTGGAGATCCAATTATTGGAACAACCACGAAAGAAGCCGTTGAATTATTGATGAACGATCCGGAAACTGAAGGCATTGTAATGATTGGTGAAATTGGTGGAAACTTAGAAGCGATTGCAGCACGTTGGATCAAAGAACATGGAACGAAACCTGTAGTTGGTTTCATTGCAGGTGAAACTGCTCCTAAAGGACGAACCATGGGTCATGCCGGTGCTATTGTTGGTGGAACAGATGATACCGCTGAAGCTAAGAAACGTATCATGCGTGAGTGTGGTATTCATGTGGTTGATTCTCCAGCACATATTGGTATCAAAATGGCAGAGGTAATGGGTGTAACTGCCTAAAATTTATATTGCAGTTTCATATCGTTTCGTAGATTACCAGGAAAAAAAGGATTCTTAGCAATTCTTACAGACCAATTTTTATAGAAAACAAACTACGTTAGAAGCAAGATTCTTTTAAAGGGTGTTATTGCCTAATCAAGGCAATCGCCTTAAACATTAATATCTTTAAAGTTCTTTTCTTTAGCATATCGAATCATCTCGGTAAATGATTCATCATCCAATTCGGGTATTTCTACGATGGAATTCAACTCTGTGGTATCAAATTCACTTGGGGCTGATATTAAATAAGGAGTTAAGTGTTTTCCAATACTCTCGTAAAAAGCTTTCTCAATGTTATTTTTATATTCGAACGCTTTCCCGCTGGACAACATACTAAAATTGGAATAACCTACTTCCTTCATGATTAACTTAATACCTCTATCAATGTTAAAACTTTCGTTATGTACAATATTTAATTGGGTAACATCAGTTCGCTGAAAAATGGAAACAATCACCTTGGAAACATAATCAACCGGAATGATATTTAATCCGGTTTCTTTATTGATTATAAAACGGACATGATCCTGTAACTCCCGTAATTGCGCAGTGAAATGAAAAAACTTTGCCATCAAATAAAACACCATGTGTTTAGGAATAAAATATCGATTGTCATGACTCAACATTTTACCACCTATTACACTTGGGCGTAAAATCTGATACGGTAAATTCAATTTTTCACATTCCTTTTTTATGAACGCTTCCGCATGAAATTTAGCTTGTTCATATGCATTCCGATGAGCCAAGGGAACCTCCAAATTATGAAAATCATTTGAAATCAAACCAGACCTAATACCCGACGAAAAAGCAGTACTGATGTAAATGAACTTCTTTACATAGGGAGAAACCACATTAAAAATTGACTTCGTATGGTATGTGTTCTCATGAAATATTTTGTCCTGTTGATCAATGTCAGTTGATAGGTTAACAAAACCTGCAGAATGAATAAAATATGCTCCTTCCAATTGTTTAATCACGCTAGCCTCTAAATTCTCAAGATCAGCATTAACCATTTCTATATACTGAAATAAATTTTCAGCGCCTTTTTCCAATAATGCTTTCGGAGTATAATCACTCGACAATAAGGCGTTAATTCGCTCTCTAGCACCAACCTTTCCTTTATCACGGGCAACCAGAAATATTTTACCATCAAGCTTGTTGTCGATAAAATACTCCAAAAAATCATACATAATATGAGACCCCAAAACCCCTGTGGCACCTGTAAGGAATATCTTCATCTAATTGTTCTTATGTACAAAAGTACACCTATTTATTGGGATAATATTGTTCTAATCTTCTTTTAGCGTTGTAAATAGCGTAGTATAGATGTACAATACAATAATTTAACCCATTAAATTCATTTGATTTGAATTACTTCTTACTCAAGGTAATTACCCCTATATTCGTTTGAATTTAAGTGGGTTGTAACTGCACAGATAACGCATTACATCCATAGCAGTTAACCTATTAAACATATGAATATACGATCTCGAATTGAAAAAAAAATAGGATTTAAAAAAACCTAAATCTCTTCTAGAAGTTAATTACACCATGCGACCAAGGCCAAGGAGTAGGAAAAGCATTTGTCTAAATTAAATTCATACTTTTAAAATCCAATCTTAATATGAAAAGAAATAATACAAAATATCAGTTACAAGGCGTTAATCTGTTGTGAAATATAGTGACGCCTAATTGCAAATTAAAAATCGATACGCTTAAGTCAATAAACGATATATGAACACATCAACTGCCTCTTCACAAGAACCCAGTATTAAAGAATCCTCAACGGTTAAATTTTACAATGCCTCCCTATGTGTTCAAGTTTCACATGAGGGGCCTAAACAGAATAGTCAACTTCCTTGCGATCAATTTCATTCATATGAAACCGATCTGCTCTCATATCACTTCCAACGAGACCGCCCGATTACCAGTAGATTTAAACCAGAGGTTACCATTAATCGGTTGGAGATTCATTTTCCAACACAGTACACCTACCATTCCGAAGGGAGAACGCATAATTTGACCAATGAACGCAAAACCATCTATGCAATTGCTCGTATTTCTGAAACAAGCTTTCACGCTTCTGAAAACTCCGTATGGAGTTTTACCTTAATGAATTACCCTGGCGACTATTTTAGCGAATTAGAACTCATTAAGCTATCTTCATTTTTTGGCAGCAGTCAAGAACGCACTGGCCTGAAGGACAGCATTCAATTTTCTCTTCCTGGTGGTAATAAGATGGCTCTTTCGGATTTTATATGCACTATGCTAGATCTAAGAGGACAAGCCATCACCTTGGGCTCAGGAATCATTCAGCTTGACACCTCAAAAATAGAAAGCAACAACGAATGGCTCAAGTTAACCTGGGGTACATTCTACGATGAAATAACCGATTCCTTCTCAAATCCTCACAGCCCAAATATAGCATTGAATACTAGATATAATGAGGAGGACTCCTACACGGATTTTTTGAATTTAATGTGTGGCTTTGCCTTAGGTATTTTCGATTTCAAGCGAATGGGGTTTGATGAGGTGGTTGATACCCTGCAACTACTGAAAGGCGACAACAGTTATCTGTTATTCGTTAATAGAGGAATTATGCTCAACCTTTGCCATGATGATGAAATGTTTGAGTCTGTTCGTGAGCACATTGGCATTAGCCCGTATCTTTTAATCCCGAATGCAGTACTGAATAATAATACATTTTATTTAGAAGCAACGCTAAGAAATCTGAATGCGCTAGATTTTGCATCTCAAACTACCGCCACCTTGTTGGAAGAGCGTAAACGCGCCGAGCGCGCCTTATTAAAAGGAGTGGTAAATAATATTTTTCATTATAAAACGGAAAAGAATCTCTTTGAATTTTGCAGTGCAGAAAGAAATCATCCGTTAATGATTCAGGCAATTCAAGCGAATCTTGATGAATTACAGCACCTTCTAGATGAACGAAAAACAAAACGAGAAGATCGAAGCGATTTGTTTATGACACTCCTGCTAACGGTCCTGTCTTGTCTTCAATTTCAAGGAATATTTCAAAGTGTAGCTAACGATAACTTCGTTATGTCATGGATTTATACCGTTACCTTTTCTATAACCATTACGTTTATGATTTACACCTTGTTGCGGATGAAGAAATAGTGGGCATTAATTCCAAAACTCCCAAATCAATCCTACGTTCAATTGCCAGCTCGGAATTGGATAATGATCATACAAAGGTTGGGCTTGATTCATCCAGAACGATCCTAAATTCGAACCGGAAATAAAAAATCGGAAGGTTTTCACTTTAAAACCAACCGTGGCAGATAAATTATGATAGGAAAAGCCAGTGGAATTCAAAGGCACTAATTGCACATGAAATAACTGCGGATCAATTGAAAGAGGGAGGTATCGATTATAATATTGATACGTGATCTTTGAAAACAAAAATAAATTCTTAGTTTTAGTTACATACCCATTGAACCCTACGGTTGTGCCAGTAATCAAGGTTGGAAATATGGAGTTCTTTAACGCCAGGTATCTCACACTTGGACTAAATGAAAACCCACGAATGGTTTTTGAAAGGCATACAACGCCCTCAAGCATACGCTTCGATGAACTTTCTGTATTGGGATCCCAAACCGAGTTATTAAACTGATATACTCCGTTTGTAGACATCCCTCGAACCTGAAACTCATAATCAATCCCAATCAGGGAACCTTTAACGCGCGCATTCAATTGAATAATGCGTTGCAAACCGGGCGAACCGAATTGATATTGAAGCGTGTTCCCGTAATAATAACGCTGAATCACATCCGGTGCAATATTTCCTGCAAGCGCATTAATCTGAAACGTATGCTGATTGTGTATTTTTCCCTCCAAGCCCAAGGTCGCGCGCGACGCACCAAAACCACCAATGAAATTTTGTTCAACTTGCGCAAGCACCTTCCAATGATTTACGCGGAATGAAACGGACCCAACAAGGCCAAGTTCTAAGGTATCATGCTGATAACCAGCCATCCGCATACGCCAATATTCAGCCAATGCAGAAGCACTGATTGAGAATTTTTGTTTCGAAAAACCGATTCCAACCTGATTCCTAGTAGTCACATATTCGTAACGATCAAGCGTTGCGCTTGAATCAAAATATATGCTCTGATATAAGCCCGCCAAGGTATCCTCTTCTCCATACACCTTACGCTTTGATGTTATACTGTTGCGTAGCTGTACCCCTAAAAAACGTATTGAATCTGACAAGAAATTAAGGGATTGATACCATGAAATCCCTTGTATTCGCCAAGTAGCACTGCAACTATCTTTCCTAACCGGAAGGAGAGAAAGCGGGAAACTGCCAGCCGTTGAATCTACTTGAACTCCGCCAGCAAATTGCCGATTGTCAACCAATCCTTCCAAGGACAATTCAGTCTGATATCGCTTAGAAATTTTTGCAAGATCAAACCGATAATTGCGTTGTTTCCAAGCGTTATTTCGCAAATATCCATTCGAACCATGTCCTTGATAATTTACATTTAAAAGCAAACCATGGTTAAAAGCTTGGGCATAGGAAAACTTCATGTGTTGACTTCCTTGTGTTCCAAACGCATAAGCGAAGCCCAATAATGGCAACGCAGTAAAACGTATGGGATGTTCGGACAACGCCCACGGATGAAGCAATTGCCCCATCGGCTGATACGCAGTAAATGGATCTATAAACACACCACCCTGCAAACCCAGTGCAGGAAAAACCGAGCGACTAGATTGTGTGAACTCCTCAATGGAATCAACCGTACTGACGAACGATGTATTGGGTAAAATTGTGTCTATTACAAGACCTTGAGCCAAGGAGTTAAGCCCAAAAAACAACATAAAACATGCTAGGAGCGCATGGATTTTCATAGGACAAACATACAAAAAAGGGGGCTAATGCCCCCAAATTATAAGACGTATTACGTATCTGATTACGCTAATGAATTAACGTGAACTTGAAGACCAGACTTTAAGTTTGATGCTTTGTTTTTGTGAATTACATTTCGTTTCGCTAGTTTATCCAACATTGCTACAACGGTTGGAAACAAAGTTGCTGCCTCCGCTTTATTTGTTAATCCACGTAATTTACGAACAGCGTTACGCGCAGTTTTGTGTTGATACTTGTTCAACGTACGTTTCGCTTCGTTAGAACGGATTCTTTTAATTGCCGATTTGTGGTTTGCCATAGCTTAAATTTAATAACATTTTTTTTTGCAGCCCATAGGAGAATCGAACTCCTGTTTCCAGGATGAAAACCTGGCGTCCTGACCACTAGACGAATGGGCCAATTACTTGGCAGCCCATAGGAGAATCGAACTCCTGTTTCCAGGATGAAAACCTGGCGTC
>JBEIDV010000079.1:0-8615 GCA_040383285.1 Crocinitomicaceae bacterium
CGAATAAAAACATGGAGCATTGAATGCCGTATCAATTGCGCCATTTCCAAAATCCCACAGCACGGATTGAATTCCTGTTGTATCGTTTCCAATGCTCGAGTTTAACGGATAAATCAAGGTTTCTTCACAGCTATTGTTAATGGTGAAAATAGAGCTCGGTGCTGCCAACACGTTGAATGAATATGCTGCTGTATCTGCGCATCCAAAGGTGTTCTGTGCCACCAAGGAAATTTGATTCAATCCAGCTTGACTAAACTGGTGGCTTCCAATGGAGTCTGTATCTACAAAACCTCCAAGATAATCCCAAGCATAGGTGCTAAGTGAATTCCCGCTTAGGTCCGACGCTTGAAACACGATGAGCTCATTGGTGCACGTTCCGCTGTGCTGAATGTCTAACAACGGAGGTGCTTGAACATAAAAGGAGAACGTGTCAACCGAACTGCAATTATCACTAGCCGTGACCTCGATTGAACCCTGAACCCATCCAGGGGTAGGGAAGGCCGCTTGAACGGTGTTTCCATTTAATTGAATTCCGTTGGAAAAGCTCCACAGTTGACTTGTTATTGTGGCAGGTAAGGGAACGCTGGATTGATTTGAACCTTGAAATAAACTGTTTGAGCATTGCGTATTTGGAAGCGATAGGTTTATCGACGGAGCGGTACCGTTCACGTTAATCAGTATTGTGTCTTGCGCAACACATCCATTATTATTCGTTGAGGTCAATGAAATAAGAGCCATTCCTGCATTTGTAATAGGAAAGGTGCTTCCCGAAGACCCGTTGTTCCACACGTAGGATACGGTTTGCTGGCTTCCCACTTGTAAGGATACCGTGTTTCCAATGCATACGGTCGTGTCGTTGCCTAAAAAAGCGGTCACGGGGTAGGTGTCGAGGGTAAAGGTGGCTTGTTGTGTTACGGAAGGACAACCTCCCGCTCCAGTAACTTGTACGCTGTAGGTTCCGCCTTGAGTTATAGTTAGTTGATTTGCGGTGGATCCAGTATTCCATAGGTGCGTGAACCCGGCACCTAATCCCGTATTCCATAGAATAGAACTGTTCGAGCAAATCGCTGTGCTTGGAGGAGGAGCGATCGTTGGGAATTGGACAAAAATCGTGTCGGTCCATTTAAATCCAAAAGCATCATTGGCTGAAACCCAATAGGACCCCGATTGATTTACTGAAATGCTTGCTGTAGTTGCTCCGGTGCTCCATTGGTAGTTGGAAAAACCTGCAGGGGCAATTAGTGCTTGCGGGCAAAATCCATTGGTAATGGAAATGTCACTGCCTAAATTAAATACGGGTGTATATTTAAATTTTAAATAATTCTTGATTTTTTGAATTTCCAAGGAATCGTTGGTGTCGGCAAAAATGATTTCACAAATATTGCCGTTTAAAAACAGCACCTCACCATCATCATTTGCATTATTATATGCACCGATTAAAAAACGAAAATTAGATTCAAATAATAGATTTGAATTAAAGGAATTCACACCGAGCGACGAATTATTTACATCGAGGTGATTTTTGGCTGTAGTTCGATTTACAAAGCCATTGTAGAGCGCATAATTTGTAGTATTGAATACGGAGTAATTACTTGTATTATTATCACTTTGAAATAAAAACGCGGTATTCGCTGCATCTTTTATAATTCCATATCGAAAGGTAGCATTTGCCGCTTTTGATTTGGCAATGAGGGATTGATTGGTGGCGGCCATTTTTCCGATGACAAACATCGCCCGGGAATTGAATGCTAGATCAAGAATATCTCCACCGCTTAGTACTTGCGCACCAGAAAAACCTATGCTTGGATATCCGTTGACTGAATTATTTACTACCGTGGGTCTTTTTGCAGCCAGGTTTTGATTCATTACATAGCCGTTCGCGCTTAAGTCGGTCCATTGTTGAACTTTATTACTGGCATCCGGAGTAACTCCAGCATCTGCTTTCAGCCATAAACTAGTGGAGTTCAAATTAGATGGAGTGAAATATGTGAAGGTATAGGTCGGGGAGCAGGTGGAATCATTTGCCGTATACCCTTTTACGCGCCAATAATAGGTGCCTTGGGTAGGGACGAATGAGCTCCAGGAAGTGAGGTTTGTAAGTGGAGATTGCGAATAATTACTGCTAAACGTATTATTGCTCGCAAACTGAACCCGATAATTCAAGACGTTTGGAGCACTATTCCATTGAAATGAAACGTTGAAGTTACTTAGATTCGATTCGTTTTTAGGTAAAATACCACTCAACGGTTGAGCAAAAAAACTCCCAACGCCTGATGAACATATCAGAATAATTTGAAGGAGTCTAAGGTGAAACATGGTATGCATCCATTCAAAAATAAGAAATATTTAGCATGTGTTCGTTTCATTTGAATACATCTTCATCCATATTGAATATTTACTCGTTCAACGGTAGCATTTCTTCGAATACCCTTGGGTTTGGGTATATGTTGCTCGATAAAACGTACCTTTGTCTTTATAGATTTAGGAGAATTGGAGATGGAAACGTTGCGTAAAATCGAGGTGATTACCCCTAAGCGAGGCATGTTCGATGTTCGCTTACACGAATTGTGGGGATATAGAGATTTAATTCTGTTGTTTGTTAGAAGAGATTTTGTTGCACAATACAAGCAAACCATTCTCGGCCCACTTTGGTTTATAATTCAACCCGTACTTACGGCCATCATGTTTTATGTTGTTTTTGGTAAAATCGCAGCGATTCCCACACAACATGTCCATCCTTTTTTATTTTATTTTACTGGATTAACAGTTTGGAGTTATTTTTCCGAGTGTTTTACTAAAACATCAGGTACCTTCGTTGCTAATGCAAATTTATTCGGAAAGGTCTATTTTCCCCGCTTAACCGTTCCCATTTCCATCGTAATTTCTGGCTTATTCAAATTATTAATTCAACTGCTCATTCTCATTGTTTTGATTGGAATATTTAGTTTGAGCGGAATTCAACATATTTCAATTCATTGGACCCTTGTTTTGTTTCCAGTTTATGTTATCTTGATGGCATTCATGGGATTAGGCCTTGGGATTTTGTTTTCAGCATTAACCACCAAGTATAGGGATCTCAGTTTTTTACTTACGTTTGGAGTTCAGTTGTTAATGTATGCAACGCCGATCATTTATCCCTTATCGTTTACAAGCGGTAGAATTCATGACGCCTTAGCCTATAATCCCTTGACTTCAATTCTTGAGAATGTGAGGTATTCAATCTATGGAATTGGTCAATTTGATGCATTCGGATTACTCTACACAGCAAGCTTCACCTTGATCGTTTTGATTTTTGGGATTTTGGTTTTTAATCGTATTGAACAGTCCTTTATGGATACCGTATAGTTGGAGCGCATGGAGGTAATCAAGGTAGAACATTTATATAAGCAGTATCGACTAGGCCAGGTAGGTACGGGGTCCTTAATTCAGGATATAAATCGCTGGTGGCATAAGATCCGAGGAAACGAAGATCCGTATGAAGTTATTTCAGAAATAAACGATCGAACAACGCAAGCGAAAGGTGATTTTGTATGGGCCCTCGAAGATATTAATTTTACGGTCAATCAAGGGGAAGTACTTGGTATCATCGGACGCAATGGGGCAGGGAAGAGTTCCTTGCTAAAAATCCTTTCAAAGGTTACCTCTCCAACCAATGGGAAAATAACATTAAACGGACGCGTGGCCTCCTTGTTAGAGGTTGGGACAGGGTTTAATCCCGAGCTAACCGGAAGAGAGAATATCTACTTGAATGGTGCTATTTTGGGAATGACAAAAAAAGAAATTGCTAGAAAATTTGATGAAATTGTTTCCTTCAGTGGGGTTGAAAAGTACATCGATACACCCGTTAAGCGCTACTCATCGGGAATGTATGTGCGTTTGGCGTTCGCTGTGGCGGCTCATCTGGAGCCAGAGATATTAATTGTAGACGAAGTGTTGGCGGTGGGTGATGTAGATTTTCAAAAAAAATGCATCGGTAAAATGAAGGATGTGGCGGGGGCTGGGAGAACGGTATTGTTTGTGAGTCACAACATGGAAGCAGTGAAGAATTTGTGTGCTCGAGCTATTCTATTGGAACATGGTACTATTGTTTCAGAAGGCAGCCCTTCCCACGTAATAGAATCCTATCTTAATAACCGAAATAAAGCAGACTGGGGAAGATGCTATGATGAACATGAGGCTCCAGGCAATGAATTTACGCGCTTAAAATCGATAGCGCTTAAACCACTACGCGAAGACGGTAAGCCAATGATTACGGTAAAAAGCTCCCTTGAAATAAACATCAGTTTTTGGAATTATGTAGAAGACTTAGTTGCTAATCTTAGCCTTCACCTCTATGCAGCCACAGGAGAATGCGTCTTCAATGTAATTACCCAATTACCACCGCCTACGCTTGGTGTCGGTCTTCATCATGCACGATGTGTGATCCCCAAAGAGTTGTTAAATTCGGGGATATTTTATGTATCTTTCATGCTGGTCCAAGATACAGCAAAGCCGCTTTTTAACTTTGACGAGGTATTAACGTTTGAGGTGGAGGAAGAACGAGAAAACACCAATTGGCATGGTAAATTTCCGGGATTTGTTCGACCGAATATTGATTTTAAAATTAGCTCATGATTCTCGTAACAAAATCGTTTTTACCTCCGATAGAGGAATACACGGCCCAAGTGCAACGTGCCTACAACAACGGTTGGTTGACTAATCGGGGAGCCTTGGTTTTGGAATTAGAGGGTAAACTCACGGAGTATCTCCATCTTGACGACGCGAAAATTCTCCTCATGAATAACGGGACGATTCCCTTGCAAATTGCACTTAAATGCCTGGCGCAAGGCGGGGAAGTTATTACCACGCCGTTCTCCTATGTGGCAACTACCTCAACGATTGTTTGGGAGGGGTGTACGCCCGTATTTGTCGATATTCATCCGGAATATTTAACGATAGATGAAACCAAAATTGAAGCAGCAATCACGGAAAAAACTACGTGTATATTAGCGACGCACGTGTTTGGAAATCCGTGTAACGTAGAAGAAATTGAACGAATTGCCAAGAAGCACAGCCTGAAGGTGATTTACGACGGAGCACATGCGTTCGGAGTTAACTACAAAGGGAAAAGTATTTTTGAATATGGGGATGTAACTACCTGTAGTTTTCACGCCACGAAATTATTTCATACGGGAGAAGGAGGAGCGATTTTTTGCAAGGATCCGGCCTTGTTTCATCAGCTATATTATAGCCATAACTTTGGCCATGACGGTCCCTTAGCATTTCATGGACTTGGAATCAATGGGAAAATGAGTGAATTGCAAGCGGCAATGGGCTTGGCAGTTTTACCGCACATGCATGACATCTTAACCGACCGATCTCAACAAGTGAGTTGGTACAACGAACGATTAATTAATGGGACATTAACTTCCTTAGTCATTAGAGATTTAACAAAATGGAATTCAGGATATTATCCCGTGTTATTTGAATCTGAATCACACTTAGTTTCTACGGAAAAGAAATTGAATTCGGCAGGGGTATTTCCAAGAAGATATTTTTATCCTTCCCTTACCCAGTTGCCGTATGTTACGCATAGCACATGCGATATTGCATCTGATGTGGCTTCACGAATTTTATGCTTGCCATTATATTATGGTTTAAGTGAAAAAGATTTGATGAACACGGTTTCAATCCTAAATAATAAAACAACTTGAAATGATAATTGCAGGTGCAGGAGGACATGCTTTAGAAGTATTAAATGAGCTAAAACAGCTGAATCAACCGGTTAGTGCCTTTTATGATGAGATTAATTTGCACCGCAATGAGTTGTTTGGTATCCCGGTAATTCATTCGTTTAATCAGTTGCCTACGGAATCGTTCGTGCTTGGAGTTGGGAAACCACAATTAAGACGTCAATTATTTGAGCAGTTTATAGGGAATCATGCCGTGGCCTCTGTGATTTCAGCAACGGCCCAAGTAAGTGATTTCGGAGTGAAACTTGGAGAAGGACTTAACCTGATGCATCAAGTATATGTCGGACCAAATGTTAGCCTTGGCGATGGTACCTTAGTTAATGCCAAATCCAGCATTCACCACGATTCCAACATCGGTTCATTCTGTGAAATTTGTATCGGTGTTTCTATTGCAGGACGCTGTACGATTGGAAACGAGGTGTTTATTGGCATGGGGGCATTGATTCTGCCTGGCGTAACTATTGGAGATAAAGCCATCATTGGGGCAGGGGCGGTGGTGACCAAAGATGTTCCTTCGGGAGTGAAAGTTAAAGGGGTGCCAGCAAAGTGACGAAGAAACCGGATATTTTGATGATTGGGGATATGCCGGGCTGGGCATTCCATCAACTTATTGATTTTGTGCGATCTCACGTTGACGGCTACCATATTTATTATGATTTCACCATTTATAACCCGAGAGATAACAAAACTGTTTACTCGGATTTCCCCGAAAATCAAAACGTAAACACGCAAAACACGTATAGAAGAAGTATTCCTTTTCGGCGAATTCCCATCCTTAGAGGGGTAGTATACCGAGTTTTCAATCTGATGAATCGGCGCGGCTTATTGAAGTACAATGGGGAAGGACTTTATCGCCGGACAAAACCAGATAACTCGTATGACTTGGTTATATTTCTTGATTATTATATGAATGTAGATGCGGATTTCTCTCAGTTGAATTCAGAAGTAATAGTTAAGGGGATATTCACCTCACAATTTCCACCAAAGGGAATTACCCTCGATTCAAACATTTCGGTTGAACAGTTTTGTGCGCAGTATGTATCGGATTGTAAGGCCTTGTTGGTAGGGGCGCCTTCTATTGCACAGTTCTATTCAAACAAATTTAGCAAGCCTATTTTCTTTGCAAACATGGCTTATAATGAGCAGGTATTCACTCAAAGAGCTCAGGCTAATCGGATGAAACCTTCATTTGTTATTGGTTGGACAGGAAACCCAGTTAGAGATTTTAAAGGATTCTATTCTCATGTCGTACCAACGGTTGAAACCCTCAAATCGCTTGGCTATTCCGTTGAATTAAAAACTCAATTCGAAGGCGAATTTGCAACCTTGGTTGATTTTTGGAACAGTGTAGATTTGGCCTTAATTGCCTCTGAAGCGGATGCGGGTCCATCCATGTTTATGGAAGCGAGTTTGTGCGGAATCCCCAGTGTGAGTACACGAGTGGGCATGCCGTGGTATGTTATTGAGGATGGTATAAATGGCTTGTTATGTGAGCGGCAGGTAGAGGATATGGTGGAAAAAGTTAAAAGCCTGATTGATAATCGAGTGCTTTACAATTCCATGAGTTCAACGATCCGATCCAGTTACATTAAAAAACTTGGGGTAGAGGTCCAGATTGAAAACTGGAAATCCCTCTTTCAGACCTTATTAAATGAGTGAACCTACGATTTTTTGTTTTTTTCCTTTAGCTTCGGTCGGAGGAACAGAGCTTGTTCATCTTGACGTGCTCAAGGCCTTAGGTGCAGCACATAAAGAAATTTTCATTCGTTACAAGGTTACTCCGTGGAAAGGCATTGCCTTTAAACAGAGTATCGAGGGCAAAAAGGAAGGCATTCAATTAAAATCAGAATTCGAGGCTTTTGGTCGCTTGACTTTTCTTTCAAATTATTTAGAAGCGAAACGCTTCGGCCGGTTGATTAGAGCATGGTACATTAGGCGTCTCTTGAAAAAAATCAATGCTTGTCCCAATCCCATCGTAATTTTTTGGCATAGAGAATCCATTGACTTTTTGTGGGAGCATCTGGCTCCGCATGTTAAAATTATCGACATTGTACACAACAATTCGAACAATGACACACCGGATGCATCCTATCTTTTAAACGATTGGGCCCCACGAATTAATCACCGTGTTTTGGTAAATGGGGGCTTAAAAAAGTGGATTTTACCCTTATATGCAGCAGCAAATTATCCCGATGAATTAGCAAATCGAATTTCAACGATTAATCACACGGTCACGATTCCGGACGAATTACCGAACAAATCCACCTCGGTCTTTAATGTATTGTTCGTAGGTCGTGATTCGAAAGAAAAACGCATGGAGCTGTTTCTAGAAATAACGAAACGCCTAGCGCATATTCCTTTTATTCAGTTTCACCTGATCGGCATTGAACGCGAAGTTGCTATCGGAGCGAATCTTACATCCCATGGCGTCTTAATTGACCGCGCTCAAATAGAATCAATGTATGCTCGAGCACATGTTTTGGTCTTGACCTCTGAGAGCGAGGGTTTTCCTAAAGTGATTGCCGAAGCCATGGCCTTTGGATGTGTTCCTGTGGTCACAGCGGTAGGCGCTATTCCCGAAGTACTAAACCATGGGGAACAAGCCATACTTACAGACCCTTTGAACTGTGTGAATGAAACCGTTAACTTCTTGAGTACATTCCTCGTAGATCGTACTGAATATGAAACCCTTTCGAAAAAGGCTTACCTTTACGCAAAAGAAGAGTTCGATACGAATCGGTTCAATAATGAATGGAGAACCCTCATACAAACCCTTAGTTAGTGTAATTATTCCGAATTACAACCATGCGCCTTTTTTAAAGGAACGCATCGATTCTGTGTTAATTCAAACCTACAAAAACATTGAGGTGATTCTCTTGGAAG
>JBEIDV010000080.1:0-8579 GCA_040383285.1 Crocinitomicaceae bacterium
CCCAGGTGGAAAATTAATGATAGTGCTTTCATTATTTTGGTAATATTTGAAATTCCATGTATGAAGCTGGCGCTTCCGCGGCTGTTTTTGGATTGAAGTCAAGCCGTAATACCTTACCCTCTGTCCTTCGATTCAATTGGTGCAGGTATTCGAAAAGCACATCATTCTCTTTCTTACTTTGAATAAATTCTTCACTTAGTTTTATCATTTTATTTTGCATTGGATCAAACCACATCGCAGGTTCTGATTCACCCTTACCAACGGGTATAATTCTTCGGGGGTCAATGTTTAGCTCTTGAACCAAATACTTATAACACGCTTTAGCTCGATTTTCAGAAAGCATTTGATTTCTTGTTTCCTCGCCACGTGAATCCGTATGAGAAATTAATTCGATCATTAAATTAGGGTAGTCTCCAAGTAATTTTGCTACAGATTTTAGCGAGTCATAACTGTTTACGGTTGAATCATTAATAAAGGTCCATTTGTTAAATTCATATTGAATATTTGGAAAGCGAATGATGTGTTGCTCTTGCGCTTCGGGCTCATTAATTTCAAATATGCGGCTGATTTTTTGTCCGATGGAGTCGGTAATTTGTAATTTATAAGACCCTTTTCGAAGTGAACCAATATCTTGGGTTGTCATGCCATTAGACCATTGGTATTTATACGGCTTTACACCGGATTCAATGTCAATGTCGATCATTCCATCAGCGCCTTGAAATTCACTGGTATGTTTGATTTCATTCACTTTCAGGATTAATTCCGGCGGTTCAATGGCCCAAGCTGTCCATAAATCTAGGTCCTTCCCGTCACGGTTACTTGACCAAATGGCTTGATTATCAATGAGCGAGAAATAGGCATCAAAGTTTGGTGTATTAATTGTTTTTCCGAGGTTGATTGGCTTTGACCATGAATTCCATTTACCCTTTCGAACACTGTAATAGATGTCGGTGTCACCTTGGCCTTTAAATCCGTTGGAAGAAAAATAGAGGGTATCGTTATTGGGGGATAGAAATGGTGAAATTTCAAACCCAGGGCTATTAATGGTAGAGCCAAGGTGCTCTAATTCCGACCATCCGTCGTTGCTAAACATCGAATAATACAAATCTTCTTCCCCTTCGGAACCCGTGCCTTCATATGATACGATTACAACTTGCTGATCCCTCGATACCGTATATCCAACATACTTTCCATCAATGTCTAATCCAGGTATGTCGAGTTTCTTTTTAACCAACCAATTGGTGTCTTGATTTCCTCGTGTAGCGATGGTGATGCCTTTTTCTAAATCTCGTTCGGTACCATAGGAACTGATTAAATACAACAACCGTTGGGAACTATCTGCTGGATTCACTCCTTCAGATATTACTGCATTGTGTAGTTTGTTATTCAAGGATTTCAATGCATAAGGTGTACCCCAACCTTCATTTGTTTTTTTACTAACCCAAATGTCTTGATCATAAATTCCCCCTGTATTTTTAGGGTCGAATGTTCTTACAAAATATAACATGTTTCCCTCTGCCGAAAACACCGCATTGCTTTCATCCGCTGAAGTGTTTAGGGTTGTTCCAAAACGCAACGGCGTGGTGAATTCATAGATTTGAGTCCAACCATAGTTGAAGACGATAAAACAAAGAATAAATAAGCGGGCTTTAAAATCCATAACTTAAATAAATTTCATGTCCCCCATTACTAAACCGATTGATTCGATTGGTTGAGAAATCAAATGCATACCCAATCTTCAAATTATCCGACACTTCCATTCCTGCCATCAGTCCAGCGGAGGCATTATAGTGATAGTTTATTCCCGCCCAAAAAATATAATTAATGGTTGTCATTAGGGTCGCTTCAAGGGAAACCGGCCCCTTATTCATTTGTTTTGCTATAAGGATGGGCTGTAAATCTAAGCCATTGGCTATTTTAAAGGTATAACCAACCAAGGCATTCCAATGATATTGTTGGTCGAAAAAGCTGGTTTGCTGAACGAGCCCATTGGGGATTCCTCCGTGGTGAATGGCACCGGAGAAAATGGCTTTCTTTGAAAAAAGTGTAAGCCCAAACCCACTGCTTAGTGAAAGCGCCCGTAACCCATTCGCTAAATAGGCGTCATACGTGGCATCTCCTCCACCGTAGGGTAATTGCGGATCGTTAAGATTTAACACGCTTGCTTGACTTGGGGAAAACACATTGTTTCTTATGCCCATTCTTAGCCCTGCACTTAATTTCCAGGTCTTGTTGATGGGGATATTAGCGGCATAACTACCACTCACGTCGAGATATTTGAAAGCACCATAATTATCAGAGATTACTTGTCCGCCGACAAAATGCTGTACTACGATATTTTTTTTCTTTTGTAGCGGTTCATATTCACGTTGAATTCTACTTCCTGGATTGAATATCGTTTTAACCTTTTTCTTAATCATCGTTTGCCCAATACAGGCGATGGTTCTTGGTTCATTCCCAAAACCTAGCATTTGCCACCTCGCAATTAAGGATATGTTACTTTGCTTATTCATGGCCATTCCCGATGGATTATACACCGAGTAATTCATTGGGATTTGACGAAATTGCGGCATTTGTTGCCCCAAAAGACTCAGTGAAAAAATCGTAAAAACAACGGTGATTAATCTCATGGCGCACGTAAAATTGTTATTGTTCCATTGATCGGTTCTATGCTTCCATCTGCTGCCTTTTCAATAATGTAGTAATAACTTCCAACGGGTAACTCTTCACCATTTAATGTACCATTCCATGGCGATGAAGCATAATCCCCTTCGATGCTCGTGTATATATTTTCTCCCCACCGATTGAAAATTTTAACTTGATTTAAAGGGAACTTAGCGTCCAAGCCCACAATATTCCACACATCGTTATCCCCATCCCCATCGGGAGTAAATGCACTGGGCACGACTAAATTACATGCAACTATTTCTGTAGAAAATCCAAACACATCACTAATGCATCCATTCACAACTTGCACCACATAATACGTAGTTGAACTGTCGTTGCTTGGGTAGAATATGGGACCACTTTCTAAGTATTGACTCAGATTTGAATCAGCAAACCAGGATATTACACCGTTTGGATTGGGGTTTGTCAAGGATATACTTCCTGAAGGCTCATTTTCACAAACAACCGTGTCTCCTGTAATTATAGGTGTCTGTGGAACGGATAAGGAGTCAAGGAGTATGGTGCCATCTAAGGTTCTGGTGCAGAATTCATCACTTATTGATACGAGTTCGTACAAACCGGCTTCTGTACCCAAATACAGTGGGTCTGAGGCTCCTGCGGTCACTTGCTCCATTCCATTTAGGTTCCATACTACCGTTACGGGATAGGATGCGCTTAGGTAAAGCAATACCGAATCAAAACTTTGCAACGCACAATTGTAGGTTCCACCGGTTAAACTGAGTAAATTAGGGAGTGCATGCACCGTAAGTTCAAAGGTGTCTTTTGCGATCGCGTTACATAACGAAACACTATAAATTATTTGATATACGCCCGCACTACTGCCTGTGGTATTGATTGCTCCTGTTATCGGATCTAAGTTAAGTCCGCCGGGAAATGAACTATAGGTTCCGTTGCTTGGCGTTGATGCCGACAACGACGGGGTGCTTATGCCAGCGTTTAGACAGAGGTCATTGGGATAACTTAAGCCCAAGGCTGGATTTCCTTGTATGATTTGTACATTCGCTTGGTTAGAACACGATCTTAAGGTACTGAATGTAATGTCATCGATTGCGAAGTCGTTCCCTAATCCACTTTGATTCAAATTTTCTATTAATAAGATGGCTAAACTATCAGCGCCAGAATTCCAGGTAGTGCTTTGTTGTTGCCATGAACAGGTGGTGTTTGTTAAGGTGTCAACGCTAAGGGAAATTCCATTTATGCTGGCTTTTAAAATTGCAGGGTTGTTACTTTCTACGGATTGCGCATAATAGGAGAAGGTATAATTGGTGTTTTTTTCTACTGAAATCACTTGCCTCCAAACCGAGGTGTTTCCTGAGATGGCCCCATCAACTACCATCATATTTCCAACGCCATTGCCAAAGGTATGATCCACACAGGGGGAAAATGTTGCTTCCCAAAAACTTGCATTGGGAGTAATCCCGTAGCTGGTTTGTAGGGCATTTGGATTGGTTGGGGTGAGAAAGGATAAATCGCTGTAAAACCCGGTATTCATCGCCTCAAAATTCCCGTTTGTTACCAGATTTTCGTTTGTGTTGTTTGTGGAAACCAGATACACCGTGGTTTGATTCGGGCTAACTGAAATAGTGTCATTGAACGGGTTTAAGAGGTTTGGGTCGGGTGGTGTAGCCATCCATAAATAATTAGTGTTTGTACCACCCGTCACCGTTAAGGTCACTTGAGTGTTCGCACAAACCAAGGTGTCTGTTGGATTAACCTGTAACAAGTCATTTGGAAAAATAAGTTGATTCGTCAAGCTCACTGATTGATTCGTTGCATCGGTAACGCTCATGCTGTAGGACCCAGCGGGTAGATTCATGAAAATCCCCGTGGAGTTATTCAAGGTTCCCATTCCTCCGGATAACGCATATTGATACGGCGGATACCCCCCTTTCGCATAGCTAATGAGTGCCCCACTTAAGGAATCACTACAGGTTGGCCGAGTGGTAGATGCCGTTAACGTTAGCGGATCCCCAAGGGGCATTACAGCAATATCATCGATTGCAAAGTCGTTCCCCATTACACTGATGTTATCGTCATACAGGCTAATGTTTACGCAAGAATTAGTAGGCTCGAATTGTATAGCATAAGCTTGCCAACCTGCCGAAGGAAGTGGAACTAGGGTAGGAGTGAGTGCTTGGATATTGCTAGCATTGTTGAAATTAGCTTTAATGTCTGGCTGAGTTCCAATCCCCGTAACACTGCTAGAAGCAGCGCGCAGCCAATAACTCAACACATACGGATTTCCTACGCTTAACCCACACACGCCGCCGCCGTTATTTCCGGCTTGCCAAAACGATTGTCCGCCGCCGATGTTTACGCCATCTACTACCAGCATATTCCCCATGCCAGACGTGTGGTCTGAAAAAGGAAGAAAATAGGTGGTGTTTAATGGATAAGCATTGCTTGTTACCGCAAAATCTCCAGCTTGTGTGGTTCCTGAATAGGGGGGTGTTACGTAGGTGTACCCTTGGCCACTTACATTAAAACCAACCCCCGGACCACCAAATTCGAAATGCCCATTAAACAGGTAGTTTTGTCCCCAACATTGAAGGGAAAAATACACGCCAACAAGGAGCAAAAAGAGCTTCACAGGATAAAGTTAACACGATTCTTATTGTGGGCTCCGTTTGTTTGCTGATAAATTTCTATATGGAATTGTTAATAATTCAATCCATACATGAACAGGGAGGGTCTAAATACAAGGTGCAATGCTTGAAATCATTTACCAATTGCTTGTGGAATTCATGGTTATACATGACGCCTTGGATATCCAGGATCTTTAATTTAGGTAAGGTTTTTAATTGAGGTGAAATAAAATTCACAGCATTGTCATACAAATCCAAGGTCTCCAATTCAATGAGTTGTTCAATTTCATTTGGAATCCGTTCAATGTTGTTTTCAGCGAGTAATAATTGTTTTAACGTACTTAGCTGAAATACAGCAAAGGGAATAGCGTACAGTTTATTCTTCGTCAAGTTTAAGGTCTCTAAGTGGCTAAAAACTAACATGGAATCGCCTAATAATTCAATTTTGTTTTTACTTAGATTGAGCGTTTTGATCTGTGTAAAACGATAAACAATCGGTGGAATGGCTGTGAGTTTTTCACGGCTTAAATCGATCGAAAATACACTGTCGGTGTTTGCTTGGTTCAACTCAGCAAGCGTGTAAACGCGCATTGCCTGTTGACCAAACAACATGGCACTACAGACTAGCGAAATACCTGCGAGAATCGACTTCATCTTTTTTTAATTGCTCCGTTAACGCTTCAATTCCTGAAAACGTTTGTTCCCCACGTAAGCGATGACATAGGGAGATTGTTAAAGCATCCCCGTAAATATCTGAATTAAAATCAAATAAATGCACCTCAATTACTCGGTGATTCGAATCGCTCACAGTAGGCCGAATCCCAATATTCATCATCCCGTGATAGGTAATGCCGTCAATACACGTTGTTACCGCATAAACGCCATTCCCGGGAATTAGTTTGGAATCGTTCAAGGGTTCAATATTAGCTGTTGGATATCCAATGGTTCTTCCAAGTTGCTTTCCCTTAACTACCGTTCCCTTAACTTGGTAATTATATCCCAATAAGCGATTGGCGCTTTCAACTTCCCCTTGAATTAAAGCGGTTCTAATTTTTGTTGAACTTACGATTATCTCATCCACATCTTGCGCAGGAATCTCTGTAACAAAACGGCCTGTTTTAATAAGTATCTCCGCTAACAAGTTAACATCGCCTTCCCGATTATGTCCGAATTTATGATCGTAGCCCAGTATAATTTCTGATATGTTTAACTGATCAATTAAGACATTCGAAATAAAGTCTCTAGCTCCTTGGTTGGAGAATTCTTTCGTGAATGGCAATATCAACAAGTAATCTAACCCAGTGGTAGAAAGTAATTCTGTCTTTTCCTCAAGGGTGCTAAGCAGTGAAATTTCCCCTAATCCTAAAGCTTGTCTCGGATGCGGATCAAAAGTAATAAGCATGCTGTCCTTACCCGTTTCCTTTGCTTTATTAATAAGCTGTGTCAGAATACTCCGATGTCCGATGTGCACCCCATCATATGTGCCAAGTGTCACTATAGGATTCTGTAAGATCGGAAGTGCTGTTAAACTTGTAAGTACCTTCATCATCTGAAGCGCAAAGGTAAGCAAACCAAATAAACGTCGATTTTAAACTTTTGAAGTACTTTTGGGAAAATCTAATTCATGAAAATCAAACTTTTTTCTCTTGTTCTTGCATTTAATCTTGCGTTTAGTTCCTTGTGGGCAGATGAAGGCATGCTTATTCCATTGCTTATCAAAGCCTTTGAATCGGACATGCAAGCGAGGGGGATGAAATTGACCGCTGACCAAATCTACAGTGTAAACCATGCCAGTTTGAAAGATGCTATTTTTCAGTTTGGTGGAGGTTGCACCGCGGAATTGGTTTCAAGTCAAGGGCTTTTATTGACCAACCATCACTGCGGATATTCTCAAATTCAATCGCATTCGAGTTTAGAACACGACTACCTAAAAAATGGATTTTGGGCAAAAGAAAAAAAAGATGAATTAACCAATCCAGGCCTAACTGCAACACGTATCGTTCGAATCGAGGATGTTACCGCGTTAGTATTGCAAAACACTCAAGGAAAACTGGACCAGTCGGCTATAGCGGCAAACATAGCGGCGCTTGTAAAAACAGCCATCGAAGGAACGCATTATGAGGCAGAAGTTAAAGCATTTGATTATGGAAATGCCTATTACTTGATGGTAAAAGAAGTGTTTAAAGACATTCGGTTTGTTGGTACTCCTCCGAATTCTATTGGAAAATTTGGCGGGGATACAGACAATTGGGTTTGGCCGAGACATACCGGAGATTTCTCGGTTTTTAGAATATATGCCGGGCCTGATAATAAACCCGCTACCTATTCAGCAGATAATGTTCCCTACACGCCAATTCAGTATTTGAACATCTCGTTTAAAGACCGAAAAGAAGGTGATTTTACGATGGTCTACGGATTTCCAGGTGTTACCGAACAGCACGTAGTTTCTGAATATTTGAAATTTATTATTGAAAAAGAACGTCCTGCGCGCATTGCCATGCGGGATGAAAGCTTGGCTGCCATTGATGCGGGCATGAAATCATCGGATTTGATTCGAATCCAATATTCCGCGAAGCAAGCATCCATAGCCAATGCTTGGAAAAAATGGATAGGACAAGTAGAAGGATTGAAAAATTTAGACGGTGTTGCAGTCAAACAACGCGAGGAAGCGGCATACCGAAAAATGACCGAATCTAACCCGGAATGGAAAAAATATGCCAACGCCTTGGATTCATTGAATCAGTTCGTAAAGAATAATTCAGAAAAAGAGTTCCGTTATGCCATGGGGGTTGAATATTTTTTCTACGGTCCTGAATTTTTTAAAATGATAAAAGCATCTAGTGAGCTATTAAACGCTTCGAATACTGGAGCCTCGCCCGACGTATTTTCTGCGGAAAAGAATAAATTAATTGCCAGTGCACGAGCGTTTTTTAAAAACTATAACAGTGCAGTAGATCAATCCATGTTCAGCGCACTAACCCTACAATATCAACGGGCTGAAGTTTCGACAAACAAGAATTGGAACTTGATAAATGTTGCAGCACTCTCAGGTAATATTTATGCCAAATCAATTTTTACCGATTCTACGCGGTTTATTCAGTTTGTAAAATCCTTCTCAAATAAATCGGTTAATAAGTTAGCGAAAGATCCGGCCTACATGTTTTATAACACCTATTATCCGTTATTCGTGCAAGAGGTAGCTCCAACCTTCAAGAAATACCAGGCAAAAATTACTCCTTGGATGCAGCTTTACGTTGAAGGCAAATATGTCATGTTTCCGAATGAAAAACACTGGCCAGACGCCAA
>JBEIDV010000081.1:0-8542 GCA_040383285.1 Crocinitomicaceae bacterium
ATTTCGACGTTGGGGCTGGGATATTTCTATGCCTTGGTGCGTCGGTTCGCTAAGGAGAACACAGCGTTTTATGCGACCTTGCTTCTTATGGTTTCTTGTTTTTTCATGTATAGCCGTAAAGTAATGCCCGATACCGAAGCCTTAGCCGTGTATCTGATTGGAATCTACTATTTTTTTGAGGCCTTGCGTTTTGGAAGATGGAAGGATGTGGTGTTGTCTTTTGTTATGCTCAGCCTGGGGTTATTATTGAAAATATCGGTGCTTCCCTTGCTTGCGTTTGTGGTGTTTGCCTTTGTGAAAACATCGAATGAACCTAAAAAGCCCGTGGTGTTTTTGATTCCGATCGTTAGTTTGATTCCTGCATTTGTCTGGTATTTTATATGGAATCCCTATTTGGCCTCACATTTCGGGTCTTGGTATAACCTGGGCGGTGGATTGATGGACGGAGGAAAGGCCTTCATTGAAACGCCTTTTTTACTACTAGAACAGCTAGTTTTTCATCCGTTCCTTAGTTATTTAGCGTTCGGTGTGTGCGTATTTGGGATAATTCGGTTTGTGAAATCGGGCGTTTCTTGGGCATGGAAACTGAGTTTACCGTTATTTCTGGTACTTTTTTCAGGGTATGCCTTAAAAGCAGGGGTAATCTTTTTAACGCATGAATATTATATCTTGCCAGCGGTTCCCTTACTCGCCATAGTTGGTGGATATGCCTTGTCAACCCTTGGGAACTATGCCTGGGTGATGATGCTTTGTATTTCGATGGAAGCCATTGGTAATCAATTGTATGATTTTCGATTGAATCAATCCGAAGCCTATAAGTTAGGGTTAGAACACCTTGCCGAACGTTACATCCCAACGGATGCCTTGGTTGCAATCAATGGAAATAGCAACCCCCAAGAATTGTATCTATTGGGTAGAAAAGGATGGAATCTTTCGGATGAAACATTACGGCAAAAAGATGTGGTGAATGAACTAAGCGCTAAAGGTTGTGCATACCTGGTGGTCAATAAACGGACCTTATCCAATCTTCCCCAATACGGAAAGATTATTTACGAAGGCGACGATTATCAGTTAATTCAATTAGCGAACTGAAGCGTTTCCAATTTCAATTTGTATCTTTCCTAAAACTATTGCACGTGAAATCTATTCTTACTACTTGTTTACTAGTTGTGCTTTACAGCATTTCAGCTCAGACATCATACTATATTGGACAACATACACAAGGCGGCATTGTCTTTCATTTATTTCAGGATAGCCTTGGGAAACAGCACGGCTTAGTGGTTTCCTTATCCAATTTAGCCCGAGAGGCGGAGTGGGGCGACAAAGAGAAGGATCTTGAAAGTTGCGAAAGTTCTTGGGATGGACGGGCTAACACCACAGCCATTATGTTTGCAACCAGAGATACAACCAAAGCGGCTGGTTTGTGTGATTCTTACGTTAGCGAGGGTTTTGATGATTGGTATCTACCTGCCATCTATGAGCTTCAAGCCATAAACACTAATTTATTCACCGTGGAACGCGCACTGAGTGAAATCCCAAACGCAGATCCCGTAGAAATGAACCTATATTGGTCGTCTACGGAGTCAAATACGGCCTCGGCATGGTTTTTTAGTTTCTATGATTCCAAACCTACGAATTACTACGACAAAACCAGCAAGACCTTGGTTCGGGCGGTAAGGTCATTTTAATCTAAGAATTTTTTCAGGCTTTTTTATCAACTAAAGAGCAAGCTATACCCTTCCAATAAATCGAATAGTGCGATTAATACGAGCAGTGGCGTCGTAAGGTGTTTTCTACCGGTTAAGATCAAACAAAGGAAAAAAATCGTGAAGAAGGTGTAGTTCAACAGTTCAAATGGAGGGATTACGGTGAGAATATACACGGAGCATAACGCCAAGGCAGTTATTTTATCTTGATTCCCTTTAAAGCCCACCACCTGAATGATTAAGGGAAGCACACTAAGCATGGCTGAAATTCGAAAAAGATCCAGTGTTATTCCTTCAGTGAAACTGTCATAGGCTGCCTCGTTCAAGAAAAACGTATAGGTTAACGGGTTGCACAAGCAGCGAAAAAGGACTACAACCGATATGGGAATAAATGTCTTCCAGTGGCTTCGTTCCTGCACGATGCTCGCCCCTAATACACCAAGTAACACAAAGCTAAACAAGGGGAAGGGGATAATAAAGTAACCGGTTTCCACCAAGACACTCGTAGAATAGGCCAGAACAATTAAAAACCCAATAAGTGCAATTTTAATTGATTTCTCCATTACAGTTTTAGCGCTTCATAGATGTAATCGAACGTAGATAAGATTTCGGCTTTTCCGTCAATTACAGCGACATTGTGTTCAAAATGGGCACTTGGTAAGCCATCTTCGGTCACAATGGTCCATTGGTCATCAAGCGTTTTTACCTTATAAGTCCCCATGTTGATCATGGGTTCAATGGCAATCGTTAAGCCATTCTGAATGCGTTTTCCTCGGCCTTGTCTGCCATAGTTCGGTACTTGCGGTTCTTCGTGGAGTTTGGTGCCTAAGCCATGTCCAACTAAATCCCGTACCACACTAAACCCATTCTTTTCGGCGTGTTGCTGAATAGCATACCCAATGTCTTCTATGCGATTTGACGTATTACAGGCCTCGATTCCGAGGTACAGACATTCTTTGGTGACCCTGCAAAGTTTACGTTTTTCATCGCTAACTTCACCTACTTCAAAGGTGTAGGCGTGATCGCCGTAATATCCTTTGTAAACGGATCCACAATCTACGGAAACAATATCTCCGGATTGAATCGGACGTTGGGTTGGAAGCCCATGCACCACTTCTTCATTTACAGAAATCAATAAGGTGCTAGGACAGCCATATAAGCCTTTAAAACCGGGAATTGCGTTCTGGCTACGAATGAAATCTTCAGCCATCTGATCTAGAAAGGCAGGGGTAATCCCTGGCTTCATATGTTTTGCTACTTCTCCAAGTGTACGACTTACGATCAGCGCCGCCTCGCCCATGATGCTTATTTCTTCTGCTGTCTTATACTTAATTGAATCTCCAAAAATCGCCATAACTACAAAAGTATAAAATCCGCATCACTTCAAGGCATATTCAAGCCATTCCATGGTATTAATTCCATCGGCGAAATCATCAATTCGTGGTTGTTGGGTGGTTCCAAAGGGTACTTCAACTGTACCTGAAACGCATTGGATTTTATCCCGGTGTTGATTGATGTATTCGATTGCTTCCGAACGGTGGGTATAACAGTGATAGTGAATCATGGCGAGGGGTGGATGCAACGCAGTGGATTCATGCAATAATAAAAATCCATTGTCTAATAACGGCTGCTTACTCAATAAGTGAATGGCTCTATTGTAATCGTAGTTGTTTCCGTATTTCTTGTTTTGAATTACCGTTTGAAATGGCAGTATTGCCTCAAAAAAAGCATCGAAGGAATATCCTTCCGGTACGATGAGGTGGGTTACATTGCGGCATCCCCTGCCGAAGTATTGAAATATGTCGCATCCTAAGGCATGCAATTCTTCCGCTGTTTCATCTCCACGTAGGATCGCAATGGAGGTGCGATTCCCTCGCAGCAGGTGAGGAATTTCTTTGAAATATGACTGAAAATGGAGTAGGGTAGAATCACTGCCTGTTCCAATTACGGCATCAAATCCACTGAGCTTTTGTGGATTTAGTTGAATCAACTCAGCATATGCAGGATTCAGTTCTATCAAGCCACGAACGAGTAATGGAATGAGTTGCTGATCATCTGAACTCAGTTTGATTTGAAGGGTATACCCACTGAGTAGTCCGCATAAGACGTCATGAAACCCAACCATCGGGAGATTTCCAGCTAAGATTAATCCTAAACTTGGACGGAATTCATGATAAGCATAAGGACTTGAAAACGCATGTAATGTTTCGTGGTTTAACCAACGTGCAATCCCGTTCAACGATTGCTTGACCTCACGGGGTTCAAACCACCCATTTCTATAGATTTCACGTGATATAACCGAATCAAAAGCCTCCGTTAATTCGCGGGAAAATACTTCTGATTGGGACGTTTCAGTAGCGCTTAGGCTAGCTAGCCAAGGTCCAAGCGTAGCTAAATCTGTTATTAGTTGGGAGCGAGTCATCGAACAAAAGTAGTGTAAAGTTCGTTTAGCATAGGTTGAAATAGTAGGCTTTTAGCAAAGCCTGTGTATATTTGCATCATTAAAATGGAATTGTCATGGCGATAATGATTACGGACGAATGTATAAATTGTGGGGCTTGTGAGCCTGAATGTCCGAATAATGCGATTTATGAAGGGGGTGCTGAATGGAAATATGCGGATGGCACATCCTTGGCTGGAATGATTACCACGCCTGAGGGGTCATCGGTGGACGCTGCAGTAGCGAATGTACCTGTAAGCATGGATGTGTATTACATTACACATACCAAATGCACGGAATGTGTCGGTTTTCATGATGAACCACAATGTGCTGCGGTATGCCCAGTAGATTGTTGTGTGGATGATCCAAATTACCGAGAATCAAATGATCAATTGCTGGCTAAAAAGGCCTTCCTTCACTTATAAGAAGTACGCGTATTTACTGCGTATTTTTTGGATTTTTTTTAGTGCATCGCTGTATGCACAACCTAGGCTCAAAATTCACATTGTTGCAACAGAATTAAAGGCAAGTCTAAGCCCAGAGCAACTCATAGAACTTCAACAAATCTTTAGCGAAAACGGTGTATCTGTTAGGGTAGATCAATGTGTTCATCCCAAGGTGGGACAACTTCCAACCTTGGATTTCAACGACACCATTCCCTACTTTTCAAGTAAAATGAAAGTGTATCGGGATGCATTTTTTAATTCTTCGCACCAACGTACCAAAGCCGATTATTATGTGTTCTTAACGAATCAGCAGGCGGATTCGATCCATGCGGGATTTGCCTTGCCTGGAAAACATATTTTGTTTCTTGCAGCTAAACCTGTCAAGGGATTTTCGGAGCGGTTTTTATCCTACGTTTTAGTGGCTGCGGCAGATCAAAAAGGAATAAATCGCTTGGCCCTTGATTCCTTGGCTCGTAGTATGAATTACGCCGAACGCACACCGGGAGTTAATGATTCCTATTATCTTTTTCATGACGAGACAGAAAATATGGGCTCCAAGAACGGGATGGTTGCTTTTGCCTTCTGGGACGAAGATGCGAATGGGAACATAAGCAGTGACCGCATTTCCCTACCCTTTAAACGCAACAGTGGTAAGGTCAATCTAGACATCAATAATTATTGGTTAAAGCCATTTTACCGAACCGATGCACGTTTTATAGCACCAATCCATGTGGCCCTGGTGTGCTTGGCGTTTTTTATCATGTTGATTTTCCGTAAAAAGGTAAATGAACGGGCTGACAAGAGCTTTAAGTTGCATTCAAAAATTGGATTCTTTGTGCTACGGCTCGTGCTTTGGGCGATTTTTGTTGGAATTGGGTATTTGGTGTACCTAACTACCGATCGCTTTTACAAGGAAATGTTCTTTAGTTCATCAAATTATGAACACGTAGGAAATAGTTCTACTAAGGATTTTATTCATCACCTCACGGCAAGTAATAGCGTCGTTGATCAGACCGCCAATAGAACCTATTGGGAAGTGTACACCAAAGAGCGAAAGACATGGAAAATGAAACGCCTGAAGAATGTACTTTATTTCAAGGTGATTCAAGACGAGAAGGGTCGGGTGCAATCGAAGCGTTTTTTGTATGATTCGTATCAGTTGAACATTAAGAACTTCAAAGGAAAAGCCCAAACGCACCTTTTTGTAAATAAAATCTTTACATCACGTGGTGAATTTATAAAAGAAGACGTGTTTAATTATGCCCAAGTCAACATTACGAATAAGTTTGTTGAGTCAGATCCAGCGCGCAAAATCCTCGTATTTGTGAATGGATATCGTCCGGTAGCCAACGGGGGAACTCCGGAACAGGCACTAATGCGCATTGGGAATAATGGCGTTGAATTTCCAAATTCACAGAATATATTATTTCCATCAGATCGTTATAATTATTGGAGACCCTGGGGCGCCTTTGATCAGCGCATAATTGACCGGATAAAACCGAATGAGGTGTTTTATGCAGATGGACACCATTCGGTGGCTACGTCAAACCATGGGTCTGTACTCAATTTTACTAAAGCCGCAGCGGATTATCCCAAGCCGTGTAAAGGGAAGCATCGGTGCAAAACCTGTAAAACAACCACCGGAGCAACGGTAGAAACACTTTCGTTATTACCTTTTAAATCGAATAAGGCCGGATTTGCCTTACGTAGGAAAAATGGACGCATTGCTGGAAGAAACCTATTTCAATTATTAAATGAGGTGCCGGGAAGTTCAAGTAACGACACCCTAATTATTGTTGCCCACAGCATGGGATATGCCTACGCGCTTGGAATGATGGATGCGATGAAAAGTAAGTGTGTATTTGGGTCTTTCTATGTGTTTGCACCTGAAAATGCGGCAGCGGGCAAAGTGATAACATCGCAATGGCAGGAAGTGTACCAATACGGCAGCATACCTAAAGGGGCGAGAAAACAAGCGCCCTGCCTGCAAGATGGTGTAGCGCCACAGTCTTTAATGAAAGGGCTTGCCCCACACCATCGCTTGACATTTCCACCTTCGTATGCCAACAAAATGGGATTCACAGGTAGCCATTTTATAGGCTATTTTGACTGGGTTCTCAATATTCCATCCGGAGAATTAGGCGCCATCCGACAACGGTAAAGAATTCGTTACTCCCATCTTGAATGCTACATTTCGAAGGGCCGCTTTCAATATAACCCGATTCCATCGGAATCGTATATTATTGTAAAGTAATGTAGCAATCAAGCGACCCCAGCGGGGTCGAATATCTTGTTGTTTTTGTGTTGCCTAGCTTATGTCGTGATGCTGTTCATCTATGTAGATGGCACCGTGGAACGGGTAGTGGAGATGGAGGAGTGATATTGTTATTTTATGTCTCTGGGTGCCGGTCCCTGAGTAGTTTGCCTCCGCCTGGCGGAGCGGACGTATCGAAGGGCCGCTTTCCATAATTATTCCAAGAATACAGCAAAACCAATCTTCAATTATGTATATATTTGTATACACATTTGTTAAATAGTACACATGAAAAAAACACTACTCATTTTAGTTGTCTTCACCTTAGGCACAACTGCCTTCTCCCAAATCCCAAACTATGTTCCCTCCAACGGGCTTGTAGGTTGGTGGCCCTTTAACGGCAATGCCAACGATGAAAGTGGGAATGGGAATAATGGTACAGTGAATGGGGCGACCTTGACAGCAGATAGATTTGGGAATGCGAATCAGGCTTATGGATTTGATTTAAATCAAAGTATAACAAGCTCTATTCAAAATTCAAGTTCCTATTCAATCAGTATTTGGGTTAATATGAGTGATTTTTTTGGCAATCCAAGTTCTCCATTCCCATCTTCAACCTTTGTTTCGCATAAATCAGATGATGTATATGGTAATGGCTTCGTACTTCAACAAAATCAAAATCAATAGGGTTGGCTTGAGTATAATACAGCCCCTCAATCAGTACAACATTTATTTGGTAATACAAATTTAAATCAATGGTATCATATCGTATTCACCTCTAATCAAAATGGTAATAGATATTTTTATATCAATACAAATCTACAAGATGCATTTCAAGGTAATTTGATCATCACTGGTGGGAATATTTATAATTTCAAAATTGGTGCTCACATTGATGGGCCAAGTGTTTTTTGGTTTAAAGGAACAATTGATGATGTAGGTTACTGGAACCGTGCCCTTACGGAGTGCGAAATTCAGGATTTGTACCATGCCCAGCTCGGATCGCAAGCAATTTCAGCCGGCCTAGACCAAAGCATTTGCGCGGGAGATAACGTAATCCTAAACGCAGCCGGAGGCAGTAACTACCAATGGAACAACAACGTGGTGGATGGGCAGGCTTTTGCACCAACACAAAGTAATGCCTATGTAGTGAATGCAACAGATACCTTGGGTTGTCAAGGTACAGACACCGTGGTAGTTACCGTATTAGAAAACGCAAACAGTACGCTTACCGAAACGGCTTTAGATTCCTACACGCTAAACGGTCAAACCTATACCCAAAGTGGTATCTACACCCAAACCCTTACTGCTGCCAATGGCTGCGACAGTACCATTACCCTAAATCTCACCTTGAATTTCACCGGAATTGATGAGTTGGGTGTGGGCGCTAAAAAGCTCGTTAATATCACCGACCTCAACGGTAAAACTATCCCTCGCCGTAAAAACACCCTGATGCTGTTCGTCTATGAAGATGGCACCGTGGAACGGGTAGTGGAGATGGAGGAGTGATATTGTTATTTTATGTCTCTGGGTGCCGGTCCCTGAGTAGTCCGAAGGACGTATCGAAGGGCGCACCCAGGGAATATGTTCGCCCTTAAACCACCAGCTCTTTTCCGCACTTAAAATGGCCTTCGGGGCATTCTTTTTTTCCGTGTAAGCCGCACGGACGACACGCCAGCCCAGTGACTTCTTTGAC
>JBEIDV010000082.1:0-8510 GCA_040383285.1 Crocinitomicaceae bacterium
ACAATGGACTCGATTTCTTCTAATATCTCATTGTAGTTTTTACCTTGTGATCGAGCAATGTCTTCAAGCGAGAGTTTTCGGTCAATGTTTTGAATTAATTGAACCTTAAGTCCAGATTTATTCACCAATGATTTCATAAAGAAATCTTGTGGGCGATCAATGTCGTGCTCGACAACATAACTTGCAATTAGGGCCACAAAAGGTTCTCCGAAGCGTTGTGCTTTTCCGGTACCAACACCCTGAACGTGCGTCAGTTCTTCCATGGTAATCGGATATTGCAAACACATGTCTTTTAAGGAAGGTTCTTGAAACACCACAAAAGGAGGAACTCCCATCTGCTTAGCCACCGACTTTCTTAGGTCTACTAATTGATCATATAACAACTCATCAAAGGCACCGCCTTTACCTGATTGGACAAAGCCCTCTACATCATCTGTGTTCGAGAAATCATGTTCTTTAAGTAGAAGGAATGACGTTGGATTCTGAATAAATGATTTACCTGCTTCGGTCAATTTCAAGATACCAAAAGATTCTACATCCTTAGCCAGCAAACCGCCAATCACTACTTGACGAATCACTGCATTCCAAAAATGTTCGTCACGGTCCTTACCCGAACCAAAGCCCGGAAGGGATTGATGCTTGAACGATTTAATTTCGGACGTAATCATCCCTGAAAGATAAGCGCAATAATGTCTTGCTTTAAATTGTTCTTCCAATTCGCGAACAGCTTTCAACAATTTCAATACCGATTCACTGCCTTCACCGCGTTCCCTTGGATTTTTACAGTTGTCGCACTGTTCGTTGCATTTCTTTTCGTCAAAATACTCCCCGAAATAGTGAAGAATATACTTACGGCGACACACAGATGTTTCTGCATAGGAAACAATTTCACTCAACAATTGTCGACCAATCTCTTGTTCCGTAATGGGTTTACCTGCTAGAAATTTATCGAGCTTCTCAATATCTTTATACGAGTAAAATGCCAAACAAACCCCTACGCCGCCGTCGCGACCGGCCCGACCTGTTTCTTGATAATAACTCTCTAAACTTTTAGGAATGTCGTGGTGAATCACATAACGCACATCCGGCTTGTCGATTCCCATACCAAAGGCAATCGTTGCAACGATTACACTCGCCTCCTCCATCAAAAACAAATCCTGGTGTTTACCCCGAGTTTCCGCATCCAAGCCTGCGTGATAAGGCAAGGCTTGAATTCCATTCACTTGAAGTAATTCCGCAATTTCCTCGACTTTCTTACGGCTCAAACAGTATATGATCCCACTTTCATTGGCGTGAGACTTTACATACTTGATAATTTGTTTTTCGACCTCGCGTTTTGGACGAATTTCATAGAATAAATTATCCCGATTAAACGATGCCTTGTATACCGTGGCGTCGAGCATATTTAAATTCTTCTGAATATCCAACTGCACCTTTGGGGTGGCGGTTGCCGTTAAGGCAATGATTGGCACATTCGATATTTTCTCAAAAATCTCTCTTAATCGGCGATACTCTGGACGGAAATCGTGTCCCCATTCAGAAATACAATGCGCTTCATCAATTGCGAAGAAGGAAACGTTTACGCTCGAAAGGAAATCAATGTTCTCTTGCTTCGTAAGCGACTCCGGAGCAACGTAAAGCATTTTAGTAACGCCAGAGACAATGTCTTTCTTAACCTGAGTAATTTCTTGTTTGGATAAGGAGGAATTCATGAAATGCGCAACACTTCCGTTGTCACTGACATAACGGATAGCATCTACCTGATTCTTCATGAGCGCAATCAAGGGGGAAACAATAATTGCTGTACCCTCCATGAGTAAGGCAGGAAGTTGATAACACATTGATTTTCCGCCGCCAGTTGGCATAATAACAAAGGTGTTATTCCCATCAAGAATATTGGTGATAATGGCTTCTTGTTCTCCTTTAAAAGCAGAAAAACCAAAATAGTGTTGAAGCGCTTGCTGTAACTCCATTCGCTGTTCAGTATCTATTTGTGTAGTGGCCAAAATGTAATATTAACTCGATTTTATAAAAGTGTAAAAATGACACTTTCTAATTGTTACTCAAAGTTAAGAACAAACAAGCAAAAAACAAGTTGGTTTAGAAAATTTAGGAAATATTTTATGAATCTCCGATTAATATGGCTTATCCATTGTATGCCACCACATTTTTTACTTCAGGTAAATGCTGTTTTAAAAGGGTTTCAATGCCTCCTTTTAGTGTTGCTGTCGACGATGGACATCCAGAGCATGAACCTTTCAAAATTAAATTAACCACGCCATCTTTGAATCCCACATAATCAATCGCTCCCCCATCGTTTTCTACGGCTGGACGAACATATTGATCCAACAAGGCTAAAATGGGCTCATCAATTTCACTGGGTTCCGCGATTTCGGGGCGTTCAGTTGCCGCTTTTTTTTCTGCAGCCACTGGCATTTGAATTAATACTTCCTTTCCTTCTGCAATAAAATCACGAATAAATTCGCGCAATTCCATGGTAATGAAGTCCCAAGGAACATTATCGGTTTTGGTTACCGTTACAAAATTAGCTGCAATGAAAACCGCTTTAACAAACGGAAAATTGAACAAGGTTTCGGCCAATGGGGAATACCCCACCGCATCTTGTCTCTTCACAAATTCAACAGAATCACCTGTTGCTAGTAAATACTTATTCGCTACAAATTTCATCGTTGTAGGATTCGGAGTCATTTCAGCATATACGGAAACAGGAACATTCATGATTTCTTTTTTTTTACAAAATTACGGACAATTGCCTAATACCCCGAGATCGAAAGCTGAAAATATGCACGAGGCGATCGAACCTGTGTCTTATCAAAAGTTGGATTGCCCAATGTATCAAGCATGGGATAAGCTACCGCCTTCGATGCTTGTCTTTTATGCCAAACAGAAGCATGCGCTATTTGATTCTGAATTGCATGCCTTACCTGCTCCGCATCTATTCCCAGTTCGACACCAAGGGTTTGCGATCCCAAGGCATACTGCACTCCTCCGTATAAAATCCCATGCGAAGTCTTCCCAAAGGGATTGGAAGATAAATCTTTGTATCGCTGCGGTTGCCCTTTGCGCTCCATTTCTTTCACTTGTAAGCCACTCGCCTCTCCGGTCCAAAGCCTCACCCCCAGATGGCCAGACCAAAACAATTCACGATACCGATACAACAGCGTAGCCGTCCGAAAGCGGTCTTTGCCTTGTCCCGCGAAAAAATCATTTTCCAGCATCAAGGAATGTCGCTTGATTTCGCCTCTAAACGCCCCTGAAAACTGACTGGTACCCGCTTTATCCATATAAATGATGTAGGCATATCCCAACGAATTTTCACGCGAAAAATAGTTATTCAAGGCCCCCAATTCAATATCTCGAACCGAGGTATATTTTCCTGTCACCACAGAAGCGCCCAAATAGGATCGAGATTCTAGGAATCGGTTTCGTTGTCCCAGATCCTTCAGCCGATAAGACACATCGCTCCCGAGCGTTAAGAGAAAAGAACGGTATTCCAGTCCTGCATGTGCACCTATTCCGTAATAATGTTGGTGACTTCCGATGCTAGCCGAAAGGCGGAGACCTAGAAAAATAGTTTGCGAAAAACCGATACAATGTATCCCGAATACCAACAGAAAAACAATGCGTTTAAGACACATTACTTTCCTTTTAGTTCCATCGCTTTTAAGGTGTTCATCATGAGCGATGCAATCGTCATGGGGCCTACTCCCCCAGGAACCGGAGAAATCATGCTGCATTTCTCTGCTACATTCGCAAAATCCACATCGCCTGCCAAACGCCATCCTTTGGGTGTACTTGGGTCGATTAAGCGGGTAGTACCTACATCAATTACTACAGCACCCTCTTTGACCATATCTGCCGTAACAAACCCTGGCTGACCCACCGCGGCAATTAGAATATCGGCATTGCGACAAACTTCCGCCAGGTTTTCGGTTTTTGAATGCGCCAAGGTTACGGTACAATTTCCTGGGTTCGTGTTTCTACCCAACATAATGGAAAGCGGCATCCCAACAATGTTACTTCTACCGATGATTACACAATTTTTACCTTCTGTAATAATGTGTTTTCGTTTGATGAGCTCTAAAATTCCCGCGGGTGTGGCTGGTAAAAAACCAGGTAAGTTGACCACCATGTTTCCTAGATTCCTTGGATGAAATCCATCTACATCTTTCATTGGATCAATGGCTTGCGTCACTTTCAATTCATCAATGTGCGCGGGCAACGGAAGTTGAACAATAAAGCCATCGATGCTCTTATCTTCATTCAAGGATTGCACTTTTGCCAATAAAATTTCTTCGGGAACCGAGTCGTCATAGCGGATTAAGGTACTTTCGAATCCAATTTCTTCGCACGCTTTCACTTTGTTTTTAACGTAGGTCATTGAGGCGCCATCCGTTCCTACCAAGACTGCAGCTAAATGGGGGATTTTTTTACCGTCCGCCTTCCGTTGAAGGACCGCATCTCGAAGTTCTAACTTTACTTCTTGAGCAATTGCTTTACCGTCAATGATTTCCATGCCGCAAAGTTAACTATAAAAGTGCAGACCTTGAACAATAGCTTTTCAACCATGTTCTGTATCTTTGTGAAAAACTTATACGAATGAAACGATTCATATTGCTGCTCATTTCTTTCCCACTTCTTAGTTACGCCCAAGTAGCGTTCAATGGTTCAGAACTCGGAGTTGAACTCTACGCAGGGGCTTCAAATCTTGGTGGTTCCGTAGGCGGCGACTTAAAATATGCTGCAATACTTAACGAAAATTGGGCGGTTGGTCCTTCGTTCCGTTTACAGCGTACGTGGTCGAATAACCTGGGTCAAAAAATGGGCTTTTCCGTTTATGGCGGAGGAGTATATGCCCATTATCGCATAAAGAACACCTTATTTGTTGGCGGCGAATATGAACTATTAAAAAGTCCATTCAATTTTATTCTCTTTAACTATTCCACGAAACAGTGGGCTTCTACCCTCTTTCTTGGTGGTGGTTTTTCTCGTGATTTTAACCATAAAATCCGTGTGAACGGTGGGATTTTTTATGACGTGATTAATGCAGAAAACAGTCCGTTCCGTTCCAGTTATTCGGTGCGAATCAAAAATGAAATGGGTCAAGTGGTTCGAATCTTACCTATGATTTATCGCATCACGTTTTTCTTTCCCCTGGGAGGTACTAAGGAATGAAAATAGGCATCGTTCTTTATCCAACCTTTGGCGGAAGCGGCGTAGTGGCCACTGAATTAGGCAAAGCTTTAGCCTTGAAAGGTCACCAGATTCATTTTATTACATATTCCCAACCCGTACGACTCGGACGCTTTCAAGAAAATATTTTTTATCACGAGGTAGCGGTCTCTGATTACCCCTTGTTTGAGTTCCAACCCTACGAAACTACCTTGGCATCGAAAATTTATGATGTAGCTAAACACGAAGGCTTAGACATTCTTCACGTGCACTATGCGATACCGCATGCTTCGGCTGCGTTCATGGCGCAAAAAATCTTGGAAGCAGAAGGAATTTACATTCCCTTTGTGACCACACTTCATGGAACGGATATCACCTTAATTGGAAAAGACCCCTCGTTTGTTCCTGTGGTACAGTTTTGTATCAATGCCTCAAACGCAGTGACGGCTGTATCAGAAAGCCTAAAAGCCGATACCCTAACGCACTTCAACATTACCAAAGAAATTCAGGTGGTGCCAAATTTCATCACTACGGATGAATTTTTACCGGAAGCGCAACCCGAACGCCGAAGTGCTTATGCCCTTCCAAACGAACCCATCTTATGTCACATTTCGAACTTCCGAAAAGTAAAACGTGTGGAAGACGTGATTCGAATTTTTGAAAAAGTCAACCAGGTGATTCCCTCCAAATTACTGATGGTTGGAGATGGCCCGGATCGCTATGCGAGTGAACAACTTTGTCGTACACTAGGCCTGTGCAATCGGATCATTTATCTTGGGAAGCTTCGAGAAACACGACAAGTGCTTGAATTAGCGGATGTATTCATCTTGCCATCAGAAAGCGAAAGTTTTGGTTTAGCCGCACTTGAAGCCATGGCTGTTGGTGTCCCTGTAATTTCCAGTGATACCGGAGGAATTCCTGAGGTAAATATCCGAGGGTATTCGGGCTTTCTTTCCCCGGTGGGTGACATAGACGATATGGCGAATAATACCCTTAAACTGTTGGATCCTAAACAAAAACAACAGTATAGAAACCAAGCGCTTGAGCAAGCAAAAGCCTTTAGCATTGAACGCGTGGTGCCTCAATATGAAGAAATTTACCTTAATTTAGTTTCAAAGACACAGTCATGAATATAGGCGTATTACTTTCTGGCAATGGCGTATACGACGGTGCAGAAATTCAAGAAGCGGTGCTTACCTTATTGGCCATCGATGAAATGGGTTGGAAGGCAGTATGTATTTCTGTTGATAAACCGCAACATCACGTAATAAATCACCTGACCGGGGAGGTCATGGATGAATCAAGAAACATGCTCGTTGAAGCGGCTCGAATTGCACGTGGAGCGATTACCCCCATTGATGCGATTAGTCCAGCAGACATAGATGCCTTGATAATTCCTGGCGGATTTGGGAGCGCTAAAAACTTTAGCACATGGGCCTTCGACGGACCCGCAGGAACGATATTACCGGAAGTGAAATTACTTTTAGTTAACTTAGTTAATGTGGGAAAACCCATTGTCGCACTATGCGTAAGTCCGGTGGTTGTAGCCAAGGCATTCGAAGGTTCAACTATACACCCCACCCTGAGTTTAGGAAGTTCTACCGAACCTTCACCGTATGACATTCAAGAGTTTAATGCAGGATTAGCACAAACCGGAGCGGTGGCAGCAGAGCGGACCATTCGTGAGGTTCTTGTAGATCCAGCGAATCGAATCATTTGTGCTCCATGTTATATGATGGAAGCTCGAATCACAGAAATACACGCCAACATTAAGCAAGCGTTGGTGGCCTTAAACGAGCTAGTTTGAGTATCAATCCAGAGAAATACAATGAATGGGCTGCCCAACGCAAAGCGTATAGCGAAGGATTAACAGCCACGCAGCTCTTTCCTAAATTAAGAATGGGGGATCGAGGTGCACTTGCCTCCGCCATAACCTTGATTGAAAGCACTAATCCAAAACATCGAACGGAAGCCAATGCCTTAATTACGCTATGTATTCCTCACAGCGGAAACTCTTGGCGCATTGGTATCACCGGCGTACCTGGCGTTGGAAAAAGCACCTTCATTGAGGCGATCGGACATGAACTGTTGAACCAAGGACATCGGCTTGCCGTAATGGCCATTGACCCCAGTTCGAGCATTAGCGGCGGTAGTATTCTTGGCGATAAAACCCGAATGGAATCTTTGTCCATGCTTGATGAGGTGTTTATTCGTCCAACCGCGACTGGAAAAACGCTTGGGGGTGTGGCGCAACATACACGCGAAACCATCATATTGTGTGAAGCCGCAGGCTATGACATCATATTTATAGAAACGGTTGGTGTTGGACAAAGTGAAACGGTGGTTCATTCCATGGTAGATTTTTTCTTGTTGTTGATGCTTTCTGGCGCTGGCGACGAGTTACAAGGTATCAAGCGCGGGATCATGGAAATGGCTGACGGCATATTAATTACCAAAGCAGACCAAGGGAATGAGCAAGCGGCGAAGCATGCAAGGCGCACCTATCAAAATGCATTACATTTGTTTACAGCTAAAGAAAGCGGTTGGATTCCAAAAGTAGAATGTATTTCAAGTATAGAAAAAACCGCGTTGAATCATCCCTTAAGCTGGTGGACATCCTATTTTGAAGAATGCACAAAATCGGGGTATTTGAGTCATAAACGCAAGGCGCAGGATTTGCGCTTTTTTGAAGAGAGCTTTCAGCAGCAACTCAGTCAATTTATGGCGAATAACGAACAGATTCATAAGGGGTATAAGGACTTACAATCCCAGGTACTTGACGGAAGATGTTCACCCTATGAAGCAGCAGATCACTTATTACATTTAATTACCACAGCGCATGGAAACCTTTAAAATAACAGGCGAATACATCGAACTCATTGCCTTATTAAAAGCAACGGGAATTGCAGAAACGGGCGGACACGCCAAGTACTTGGTGGATGAAGGCGAGGTAACGCGGAACGGGGAAACCGAAACTAGAAAACGCGCCAAACTGATACCGGGTGATGTAATCCGCGTATTTGAACATGAAATAAGCATTGCATGAGAATGGTGTTTTTTACTGCATGGCTGGGGTTCATTGCTTTGCATAGCAGTTACATGCTGGGACAGACAAAAAACCCTAATACGGCATCGTGCATATACATCCCAAACAACATCAGCGTACGTTGTGACGACTACAACAAGGATTTTACCTTGGAACTAGGTAGCGATAGTGAATGTCGCATTCAAAAAATGGAAGTATTCTCAAGGTGGGGAAACACCCTGTTTTCAACGGAAGCTCCACCGTGGGAATGGTATGGCGGGAAAGAGGCCGC
>JBEIDV010000083.1:0-8501 GCA_040383285.1 Crocinitomicaceae bacterium
AATGGAATATAAATTTGCCCTTTGTGCTCTGAAGGAAACTTCACTTTAAGGTTAGTCCACAACTTCAATTTAATGGCTTCATTCATTAGGGTAAAGACCCCTGTGATTAAGGCTTGTGAGGCAATGATTGTAGCTGCGGTTGCAATGATGACCGCAAAAATCAATTGGTTTTTAGGTACCATGCTGTAAAACACTGTGGCTCCTTTGGTAAGGGTAAAGCCTTCTGAGGTACAGAGTGCGGCTTGTCCTAAATAGTGAAAAACTAATACGGCTGAAATCACGGCCCAGCTGATGCGAATGTTTCCTTTACCGCAATGACCTAAATCTGAATATAGGGCCTCTGCCCCAGTAGTACACAAAAACACAGCCCCTAGAGCAGCAAAGCCTCCCGGAACGGTAGTCACAAAATGAAAGGCTTCGTAGGGATTAAATGCAGCCAAAACCCCGGGATTTTTAAAAATGTTGATTGCGCCGAGGTAAGCCAAGTATGCAAACCAAATCACCATGATCGGACCAAAGGCTTTACCAATGGCTGCGGTGCCAAATTGTTGAATGGTAAACAAGGCAATAATAATTCCCACAACAATGGGAATTACCGGTACGTCGGGGTTAATGTTGTTAATTCCTTCTACGGCGGAAGAGATTGAAATGGCGGGCGTAATAAACCCATCGGCAAGCAAGGTGGCACACCCAATGAGCGCAGGAATAACTACCCAGCGAACGTTCCGTTCCTTGAGTAAGGCAAAGAGGGCAAAAATTCCGCCTTCTCCGTTGTTGTCTGCATTGAGGGCAAAATAAATGTATTTGATGGTCGCTAATAATATCAATGTCCAAATCACACAGGATAATCCTCCAACAATAAAATCTCTACTGAGGTGAGCGCCCTGACCGGTAATGGCCTGAAACACATACAAAGGTGAGGTTCCGATGTCACCAAACACAATTCCGATGGTGATAAGAACGCCTGCAAACGAGATTTTATGATAGGAACCAGACATGAAAAAAATTTTGCTAATTTATATGAATTGCGGGTTATAAACACTGAAAAACACGAAATTATTTTACGGGACAATACTTGGTTTTGTTACACCGAAAAAATGGAATACCTTTGCCCCTGAATTGGAGAGGTGTCCGAGTGGTTGAAGGAGCACGCCTGGAAAGTGTGTATACGCCAAAAGTGTATCGAGGGTTCGAATCCCTCTCTCTCCGCCAAAGCCATTGAAAAGCCTAGCATAGCTAGGTTTTTTTATTTAAGGACAGAACCAAGCTTGCTTGGATGAATGGCCAGAAATAAAAAAAGAGAAACCACGAAGTGGTAGCTTTTCAATGGTTTTGAAGCACATCCCCCCTTGGGTTCATACGCTTTAGCGTATACTCCCTAATTGCTAGCTTTTTAATGGTTTTGAAGCACATCCCCCCAAGGTTCATACGCTTTAGCGCATAATCCCAAGTAAATAAAAAAGCAAAAAAGAAAGGTTGCGACAACGGAGCAAGCTAGCTTTTTAATTGTTTTGAAGCACATCCCCCTTGGGTTCATACGCTTTAGCGTATACTCCCTAATTACAAGCAACGTTTGGTTTTCAATTTGGTTAAAGTTCCCCCTCATGAACCCATGCGTTTAACGTCGCTTTGCTATGTTGAATCAACCCTTAGCAAGTAGTCCTGAAAAACATGAAAATCATTTACCCCGGGTGCGGGTTTAAACCCGCACCCGGGAATAAACCCGCAACACATGCGACCCCCACGGGGTCGTACATTCATTTTTTAAACCATCATGCCAAATCATAGGATTCCGCTGGAATCCTAGATAGCTTTGAAGCTCAATAACGATATTATCGGTATCGTTTTATTTTTCCAAGACGAGAATAACTAGCAAACAGCTTTCTTATTACATTTTTTAACCTTTAAGTTAAAATTTTTGTTGTTTAATTTAATCTATAGGTTTACATTTGTACTATATTTATTAACCTTTAAGTTATGAATAATTTAAAAAACTCGCTTATGCAAAAGCACCTGGATGAATTAATCCAGTCCTACACAACAGGAAAACAACCCATTAGAACTTCCTTCGGATGGATTCAATCTACACGGTTGGCATTGGGCATGTCCTTAAGGCAGCTTGCCCATCGCGTTGGAATATCGGCAAGTGCGCTAACCAATTTTGAAAAAAGGGAACAAACCGAGGCAATTACATTAGCTACCTTAAAAAAAGCGGCAAATGCAATGGATATGGAACTGGTATATTATTTTAAACCCAAGAGTGGTTCGATAAAAAACACCATTACACAACAAGCAAAAAAGAAAGCGCAGGAAATTTTAATCCAATCGAATCAAACCATGCGATTAGAGGGTCAAGAGACTAATCAAGAGAGCCAAACCCAAGAGTTAGAAAGACTGACAAGGGAACTCGCTGACAACATGCCAAAAAGCTTATGGGATTAATTCTTAACTACCAAGATGGTCAAACGCCGTTGGATCCCGATCAGATTGATGGGTTGAAAATCAAAACCATTGCTACGCAAAAGCAGTTGAATGAATTCGAGCAAGCGAATATCAATGAGGCATTATTGTGGATTCACTCAAAACGAAAAATCACCGACGTGCTTACCGAAGATTTCATGGTGCAACTTCATCAACGCATGTTCGGTATCGTATGGCGCTGGGCGGGTCAATTCAGGAAAACGCAAACAAATATTGGCGTGGATTGGGTTAAAATTCCCATGGAACTTAGGGGGCTCATCGATGACACCACCTTTTGGATAAAACATGAGACTTATCCCCCTGAAGAAATTACACTACGATTTAAGCATCGTTTAGTATCCATTCATTGCTTTCCCAATGGCAACGGGAGGCATTCTCGAATTATGGCGGATTTGATGGCGGCACATGTCTTTGGACTTGAAAAGTTTTCTTGGGGACACCACGCCTTGGTTGAATCTTCCGAACAACGAAGTGCATATTTGAAGGCTTTGAAAATGGCCGATCTTGGAGATTATTCTCCACTCATTCGCTTTGCGCGCTCGTAAACCAACATCGATACCAAGTATTTAAAATCCTTGGTATCGGTAGGGATATTATTTAACCAACGTGCGTAAAAACAGCACTTCGCTTTCTAAGCCTTGAATGCGCTGCTCGTATTGTTCGATGAGTTTTTCAGGAATGGCAATGTGGTTGATGCCGATGTTGCCATCTTGCGTGCAATTGTTGAAAATGTTCTTGTGATCAAATCCTAAGATTTCCATGGGTTCAATGCCCAAAATACGTGAAATTTCGTTGAGCCGATTGATGGTTAATTGGGTTTCTCCAGATTCTATTTTGGAATATGCCCGAGTACTTAAGCCCAACTGTGTTGCCATGTGCTCTTGAGTAAAGTTCTTAAGTTCTCGCAATTGCTTGATTTTAATTTCCGGTTGCTGAATCATAAAACATGAATTAATAGTTCAAATATAAACATTAATAGTGCGGTTTCAGCATTTTTTAAGAAAAAATCTCAGTAAAAAGAGCAGTAATTTTGTAGAAACATAAACACTAATGCCCTGTACATTTTCTGCTGATTCATTATTTTCAATAGCTCAAGATACAGCATGTACATTCCCCTTAAATTTAGATTTCACCTTAAATCACGCAAAGGAATCTAGATTTTCAGGGCCGGGTATTTATTTCATGTATTATTATGAAGAGTTAATATACATTGGGTCGTTTTTTCCAAGCGGAAAAAATAGGGATGTTCGGTTTGAACGGTTTAATAAAGAATTGGAAACCATCACCATGCGAGGAAAGCATGTAACCTTGAACAACGCCTCCATTAAGGCCCTTCAACAAAGCACTAATCTTAAGAACATAAGCCCGCGAAAAAAAGGAGACTTCCAGACGTCGAAAAAACGCATTGAATTTGCTGACAAACATTGGAAGGAACTCCAAACAAATGACTTTCTAAAAGCTTTTACTTTTTATTGGTTTAAAAAAGAAAATGGTTCTCGAGTAGATTCTAAATCATTAACACACCTTAAAAATCAATTAATTAAATTCTATAAACCCACATGCAATGGATGATTGCATTTAAAAATTAAACTATGAAAAGATTTAAAACTGCATGCCTTCTAACTTTTTTCATGCTTTGCATTATAGAAATTGGTTTTTCTCAAAATACTATTATTTACCCCAAAGAATTTCCGAAGGATCTCATTGGTAAAAAACTCTGTGGACAAATCAGTACGACGGGTAAAATGTTCGGAGGAAGTACCGCTTTTCTTGATCTTCCTGTCGAAATCTATATTTCTAAAGATTTAGGCATATATGCTCGCTATAACCCTGGAGAACAATTCCACGAAAACAAATGGGGAGAAACACAAAAAATAGACGTCTTTAACTTATGGAAAACAATTCCCAGAACGGACCAATACGGTGATTTAATCGGAATAGAATACCATTATAAAGTCCCTCAATGCGATTGGATAAACAGTTCAAACCATTGTATTTCTGCTCTTTCAGTGTATGATTTTTATGGGTCACAATATGTGGCCGCTGGAAAATTTTTATCCATTCATGTATCTGTGTCATCTTATGAAGATGCGCATTTTTACAGTGGATACATAAGCATAAGCAATTGTGGCGAATTAAAAACACAACTAGAACTCCAAAAAGAAAAGGAAGAACTACTTAAAATTGAAAATCAAAAGAAGGAAAAACTACTTAAAATTGAAAATCAAAAGAGAGAACAGGATAAGTATACTGCATTGAAAGTTGATAGTCTTGTATCGCTTAAGTTACTTGAAGATGCTGCTTTGTCATATGATCAGTTAAACTTTACCAATCTCGAGTTGAAAAATAAAATTCAATCATCACTTGAAAAAAAACATGAAAATGATACTTTATTCTTGGATAAGGAAACTGTTTTAAACTATATTAATTACCAAATTAAAACCAAGAATACTCAACTTTTAAAATTAGGAGAAGGAGAGCATGAAATTATTTTTAACACAACGGGAAAAGCAACAAATGTTGATATACCTAACATTGGTGTTTTTGAATCTAACGCGAACATTCCCTCAATTAAGGTGGGAAGTTTTGACATTAAACAGCACTCTAAGATGTTGTTAAAAATTACACTTCGAGATTCAATATTAATATCTTCTATTTATAATTCGGGTTGTGATAAAACATTGTATATAGATAAACACGAAAACTTTTACCTCAAAACAAAAACAGGCCTACCGACAGTTTACGTTGCTTATAATATTACCGTCGACAAACAAATAGTCAAAATAAACAAAGCCTATAAGCAGGAAAAGCAGATTAATGGAGTGCTTGTAGAATCAAAAAATTATTATACCGTGAGTTTTGTTAAAATCTTAAAAAAGGAAAAATAGTTTATAATAAGGAGAACGGAATTCTCCTTAGATTCTAAGTCATTAACACTCCTTAAAATTCAATTAATTAAATTTTATAACCCCACATGCAATGGATGATTGCATTTAATAAATCAACGATGCAAAAATTTAAAACCCAATATCTCCTTGCTTTTTTGATGCTCTGCATTATAGAGGTTGGCTTTAGTCAAAACATCCTTTATCAATCGGATCTGACTAAAAAAGACAACCTGTGGTTTTCTGGTGAAGAATTGTACACCGGGGAGGTAATTACCATGAGTCAGGATCAAATTGAAACAAGATATGACGTTGAAAAAGGTGTTCCAAGCGGATTGCATACCAGGTACTTTTGGGATAACACTTTCAAAAAATCAAACTACAAAGACACTTCGGAAATCAGACGCTTGAACCAAGCAATTGTAATAGAAAACAATAAATTAAACTCATTAATAAAAGACTCCTTATTGGCATATAACGAACTAATATCATATATCAATAATGAAATTGGGGGAGATAAAAAACTTCAAAAGCTTGTAGAAAAAAAACAAGCCAATAAATTAAATGAAAAGCAAAAAGTGTTGATGGATAATTTTGTAGCTAAGATAAGCTTTTGGAAAAATTCATCACAAAATGTACTTATATCGCAACAGAAAATCAAGCTCACCAATACCAAACTAAAGGAGGAAGAGGCTAAACCTGTTGTTGCTCCAAAAATAGCGGAACAATATGAACAAGTTAATTCCATTAAAAACGGCTTCTTTAATTCATTCTTTTATGATGGAAAGCCCGAATCAGAAGGCGCCTTTCTAAATGGGTTATACCAAGGGGCATGGACTTATTATTACTCAACTGGTAATGTTAAGGTAAAAGGTTCATTTGTTTCAGGCGACGGGTCAGATTTCGAATTTGCAACTGATTTACCGCGTAACGGTAGGGATGGATATTGGATATTCTATCATGATAATGGAAACATAGAACGCGAAGCCAACTACCTAAATGGCAAGCTTAATGGAGGTGATAAATATTACAATAATAATGGTGTATTAATGGAAGAGTCTTTTTATAAGAATGGTGTTTTAGATGGAAAACTTAAACAGTATTTTGTATCTGGAAAATTAAAAAGGATAGGTAATTACAATCAAGGTGAACAAAATGGTGACGAAATTCAATATTATGAAAACGGAAATATTGAAATAAAAGTTATGTATAAAAACGATAAGCCACAGGGTCCGTATATAGCTTATTTTGAAAACGGAAAAACAAAAATGACTGGAAACGTTGATACTAATTCTTTGGCTGAAAGTCAATTCATTGGTGAATTATTGACATACAATGAAGATGGCACATTAAAGTCAAAAATTATGGCATATAAGGATGGACGAACGGAAGATATAACACCAAAACCAGTAATTAACTTATCAAAAACAGAAATGGCTAGAGTTTATCGTTGTAAATGTTGTAAAACTAATATCAACGGGATTTTGGATGGTGTAGATGGAAATGGTGAGAATGCGAGCATAGGATTATTAGAATATATGTATGCTATATATTCAAGTCCCGAAATGTTAGATCGATTAAATTTCGGTTCGGAGGCCCCATATAAAACTGCATATGATGTCTTCAGAAGAAGAGATTATAGGTTTTGTTCTATGAAATGCTCAAGAACTTGTTATGAGTAACTCCCTAATTTACTAGTGTCCGCATGGTTTGTAAATAATAACTCCATGACCGTATCATCCCAACACCCCCCTCACCACCTCTTCCGTGGCTTCCCAGTGGGCCATGTGGCCCGCGTTGGGGATTAAAATTAGTTCCGGGGTTATATGCTCAGCAGGCGGCATGAGGCGTGCAATTAGTTCGTCTACCCCTACTAGGCGGTCCAGTGCACCGTGAATTATCTTGAAGCAGGCTGGATTCTTTAAAACAAGCTGCGTATAATCGGTACGTGTGCGCATGGCCAAGGCCGCATAGGCAATGGCATCCGAGGTCATGGCCTTCGCTTCTTGTTTTAATGCTACAATTTCCTTTTGAAAAGCCTCTGGCCGTGCAAACAAGTTGGGAATGGCTTCACTAATAAAAAGTTCCTTGCCGGTATAGGCTATTCGGGCCACCCGCAGGCGATCTGCCTGTTTGGCCTCGCTATCGGACCAACAATTCGAGTTTAACAAAGTAACATGACTTGGCTTCGAGATGCCTTTCGGGGTGTTGGCAAATAGCTCCAAGGCTACATAGCCGCCCATGCTGTGTCCAAGCACACGGTATGCGTCGATCTTCAAAAAGGCAAGTACTCGCCCCACCTCAGCGGCCATAAATTTCATGGACGGGATCTCACTCGGATCGGACAAGGGAGATTTTCCGTGACCCGGAAGGTCGATAAGCAGCTTGGTTCCTGGAAGTTCGGTCAAATTCAAGGGTTCCCACATGGTGGAAGACTCTAAAAACCCATGCAAAAAAATGGTAATCGGTCCTTCGCCGAATAATTCGTAATGCAGCAGCTTAGCCACGGTTCATTAACTCCTCGATGGCCTCGGCTTCTATCGGAATATTACGCATCAAATTGTGTGGCGCACCGTTTGCCTGAACCACCACATCGTCTTCTAAGCGAATCCCTAAGCCTTCCGCAGGAATATAAATCCCCGGTTCTACGGTAAACACCATGTTTGCTTGAATCGGTTCGTGCCAAAGGCCCACATCATGCGTGTCTAAGCCAAGGAAATGAGACGTTCCGTGCATGAAATATTTCTTGTACGCCGGCCATGCGGCATCTTGATTTTTTATATCCTCCAGGCTTATTAATCCAAGATTCACCAGTTGCTCTTCCATTAAAGCCCCCACCTGCTTGTGGTATTCCGCCATAATGGTACCCGGAACTAATAATTTAGTGGCTTCGTTCTTCACGTGAAGCACCGCGTTATACACCGCTTTTTGACGGGGGGTAAATCTTCCATTAACGGGAATACAGCGGGTTAAATCTGAGGAATAATTGGCATATTCCGCACCCACATCCAAGAGCATTACATCACCCGCTTGGCATTGCTGGTTGTTTTCAATGTAATGAAGCACGCACGCATTTTTACCCGAAGCAATAATGGGCGTATAAGCAAACCCTTGTGAACGGTTTCTTAGAAACTC
>JBEIDV010000084.1:0-8474 GCA_040383285.1 Crocinitomicaceae bacterium
ATTACTCCTTGGATGCAGCTTTACGTTGAAGGCAAATATGTCATGTTTCCGAATGAAAAACACTGGCCAGACGCCAACTCAACCCTAAGAATTACCTACGGACAATTGGAAGGGTCTTCTCCTGTAGACGGCATGGCCTACACCGAACATACCACCTTGAATGGAATGATCGCAAAAAACAGTACAGGAAATCCGGATTTTGAATTGCTGCCAAGAATGTTCGAATTGGCATCGAATAAAACCTATGGACCCTATGCCCAGGACGGCGAATTATGGGTGTGTTTCACAGGTTCAAATCACACCACTGGAGGTAATTCAGGTTCTCCAGTGTTAGATGAAAAAGGGAATTTGATGGGCTTAAACTTTGACCGATCCTGGGAAAGTACAATGAGCGATTATTTGTTTGATCCGAACCGTTGCCGGAATATCGTAGTGGACATTCGCTACGTACTTTGGGTGATGGATATATATGCCGGGGCGACGCATTTAGTAAATGAAATGACTTTAATCAAAGATTAATTTATCTTTGCTCCTTGAAATCAACCTGTGCCATAAGTTTAATATGAGAAAATTACTTTTATTCAGCCTACTGATTATTGCCTTTAATCAGGATGCCCTTGCTTCTACCATGAGGTATAGATCTAAATTAATCAAAGGGTATTTGGTTGATTTTAAAACGCATAGAAATGTAGATGAGGTTTCCTTGTTATTGGTTTCAAAAGAAACAGGTGAACGGTTTAAAACGGAAACACGCGGTGGGGTTTTTACATTCAAAAATGTCCCAATCGGAGAAAATATTCTTATTCTGACAGACAAAGACTACAGAAAGGATACCCTAAAGGTGTTTAAAACGAATGCTAAAGAACATTTGGAGCATTACACCTTTAGTAAGACACAGCCATTTGCTGCCCGATTAAAAGTGACATGGTTATTCAATTGGGGGGATAGAACGGTAGTAATTAAAGGTAAAAAAGTGATTCAAGAACATTATTGGTCGCACATGTTGGCACGAGTGATTTTAATCGTTTATGGCCTCTGCTTAGTCATGATATTCTATTATAGCGTGATTCAGCTTTCATTGGCCATTGCGTACAGAAGGTCAAAACGTACGCCCAAACTACCAATGCCCTCATTTGATTTGGAGCAAGCACCTAAGGTTACGATTCAACTTCCAATGTTTAACGAAATGTATGTGGCAGAGCGAATTATTGAAACAGCCGCTCGTTTTGCGTATCCAAAAGACAAATTGCAAATTCAGGTGTTGGATGATTCCACAGATGAGACGAAAGAAATCATTGCTAAAAAAGTGGCGGAAATTGCCGCTACCGGGGTAAATATCCAACACATTCATCGCGTGGATAGAACAGGATATAAGGCGGGTGCGTTGGATGCTGCGATGGATCGAGTTACAGGTGACTTTATTGCGATTTTTGATGCGGACTTTGTTCCAGATGAAAATTTCTTGTTACGCACAGTTCCCTACTTCAATAATGAACACGTTGGTGTAGTACAGACCCGTTGGGGACACTTGAATAAAACATATTCTTTATTAACCGAACTTCAAGCCTTCGGATTAAATGGACATTTTGCAATAGAACAGCAAGGTCGTAATTCCACAGGTCACTTTATTAATTTTAACGGTACTGCCGGAATTTGGAGAAAAAAGTGCATTGAAGATGCAGGCGGATGGGAACATGATACCATTACAGAAGATTTAGATTTAAGCTACCGGGCGCAAATGAGGGGATGGAAGTTTACTTATCTAGAAGATGTGGAATCACCGGCAGAATTGCCAATTACTATGTCTGCATTAAAAAGTCAACAACACCGTTGGATGAAAGGAGGAGCAGAGTGCTTTATTAAAATGCGCGGTAAATTACTTACCCACCCTGGGGTGAGATTTTCGGACCGAGTGCATGGAATGGCCCATTTATTTAACTCTTCGGTGTTTGTTTTTATCTTGATCTTGTCGATTTTAAGTTTATTTATTCTACACATCAAGGATTCTTTTTCTGATTTGAATTATTTCGTTCAATTTGGTGCATTTTTCATTTCAAGTACTGTTTTCCTTGCCTTTTATTACTGGAATTCTTACCGAGATAAAACGGGTAGATTTTGGAATGATGTATTTAAATTCATCAAACGATTTGTTCAGTTCTTAACAGTATCTATGGCACTGTCTATGAGTAATGCGGTGGCAGTGATTGAAGGGTATCTCCGAATAAAAAGTTCCTTTGTGAGAACACCAAAATTCAATGTGGCTCAAAAGGATGAGTTTACAGGAAATAAATACGATAAGAAAAGTTTATCCATTTTGAATATTGCTGAAGGGATTTTTATGTTGGTTTTCGGATTTACTGCATTAAATCGCTTAGCCTTTGGTGATTTCGGGATGGTTCCATTCCATTTGATGCTAGCCATTGGTTACGGTATTATTTTCTTTAATACAGTCAAAGAAGTAAGAACAGGTCGTTAACATGAAGGTTCGATTGGTGTTCATTGGGAAAACAGTATCCAATGCCCTCAAAGAGTTAGAGCAAACGTATGAAAAACGCCTCATGCATTATGTGAGTTATGAGCGTGTCGAATTACCTGATGTAAAACAAGCTTCCTCTTTAACTCCTGCGCAACTTAAAGAGAAAGAAGGCCAGTTGTTTCTAGCAAAAATTACAGATGACCAACATGTTATTCTATTAGATGAGCAAGGCACCTCCTATACTTCCGAAGGATTTGCGCAATTTCTTGCCAATCATGAATTGCATAACCCAAAGAAAATAACCTTTTGCATTGGTGGAGCCTTTGGGTTTTCTACTGAGTTATATGCCCGATCAAATGGAAAAATAGCCTTGTCAAAAATGACCTTTTCACATCAAATGGTACGGACTATTTTCTTAGAACAACTCTATAGAGCGTGTACCATTAATAAAGGCGAAAAATACCATCATTCTTAAGGGATTCGTTAACTTAACCGCAATGAATCAAGAACAAATTTTCTCCATTATCGATCTGCTTAGCTCATTGCTTTGGCTAATGATTCTTTTCGGATTCGCCCGTATGCTCAAATTTAGGTTTAATAACGAGGAGATAAGCAGGTATTTCTATTTTGGTTGGGGGTTTAAAATTTTCTTTGCTTTAATTTTCTCCTTGGTTTATTTATTCGTGTTGGGAGGCGGAGATGTAAATGCGTATTGGGATAGTGCAACCGCATTGAATAAGTTGTTTCTTGAAAATCCCTTTGATTATCTAAGTGAATTATCGAAAACAAATAGGGAGTTGGGGATTACGCATCATTTTAATGCGCAAACAGGGTATCCCCCCGGATGGATATGGCGTGAAACGGAGGCATGGAATGCTGCTAAAGTATTATCGATTTTTTCCATTATTACGTTCAATAGCTTTTGGGCCAGTACAGTGCTAATTGCTTCCTTGGTCTTCTTCGTTTCATGGCTCTTGGTATATAGGATTTCAACACATGAAATGTTCAATGTAAAAGCGGTTGTTATTGCTTTTTTGTTTTTCCCATCGGTTACCTTTTGGTGTTCTGGGTTTAGTAAAGATAGTATCGTATATCTCCTATCCATAATATTAATTTATCAGCTGTTTTTAAGACTAAAGTGGTCAAAAGATTTATCAATTTTACGCCTCATTTCAATTGTATTGGTTTTCCTATTACTCTTTAATCTGCGTCATTTCATTGCCCTCGCGGTTATAATACCTTTCTTTTTAGCCATTGCGGTGCGGTTTGGGAATCGGTGGAATAAGCGTCCAGTTATTTTATATCTATTTCGCCTGCTTACTTACGGCATTATGATAATTGGATTTGTTGTTATTTCCGGTGCCGAACAAACTCAAGAGTTAATTAATGAAGCCCAAATTACGCAATCTGATTTTAGTCAGAATCCAATATATACCGGCGCTAGATATGAAATGCCGTATATAGACGGCACCCCAGTGGGCCTATTACGCTCGATGCCCTTATCTGTTTTTATTGCCTTGTATCGACCGTTTATAACTGAAAATATCGGGGTCAATTTTATCATGAATGGATTAGAAAGTGTTGTGCTAATTAGTTTATCACTTTTCTTTTTAATTAATAAAAACCTCTTCAACAATGTTCGCCATTTATTCAAAAGTGAGTTTGCAATTTATGCATTGACTTTTATTCTACTCATTGCGTTTATGGCAGGCTATACGTCAATTCTCTTTGGGGTTCTTGTTCGAATTCGAGCGATTGCGTTGCCTTTTTTCTTACTATTACTAACCTTTCGTAAACCGAAACCAACCAGTACTCCCTGATGTGTGGAATCGCCGGATTTATTGATTTAAGCAAACAGACTTCAAGCGAGGTGCTGTTAGGTATGAGGGATTCACTAACCCATCGTGGTCCAGATGCAGGAGCAACGTATTTCTTGGATTCGGATGCTTTTTCTATCGGCTTAGCTCACCGACGACTATCTATAATTGATACCAGTGATTCAGCCAATCAACCGTTGCATTTTGAACACCTTTCCATGGTATTTAATGGCGAAATTTATAACTATAAAGAAATTAAGGAGAAACTGATCTACGAAGGGTATTCATTTAATACGAATTCAGACAGTGAAGTCGTACTTCTTGCATTTCATGCGTGGAACGTTAAGGCGCTAGCGTATTTCAAAGGGATGTTTTCCTTGACAATTTTCGATCGCTCCTCTCAGAAGTTGTATTTAATTCGTGATCGCTTTGGCGTTAAACCCCTTTATTACTTTCTAGATAATAACTTGCTCCTGTTTGGAAGCGAGTTAAAACCATTGCACATCCATCCAAGATTTAAGAAGGAAATTAACATGGAGAGTATTTGGTATTTTTTTCAATACGGTAATATCCCTTCGCCACATTCCATTTTTAATCACACCTATAAAGTAGAGCCAGGGACTGTCCTTACGGTAGATTGCAACACGCTTCAAATGGAGAAACATACGTTTTGGAGTCCAGAGAAAGCGTTTCACAAAGCACCCCTTTCTATTTCCTTTGAAGAAGCAAAAAATCGAACGCGCGCCTTACTATTTGATTCCATTAATTTACGAATGGTGGCTGATGTACCTGTTGGTTTGTTCCTTTCTGGGGGCTATGATTCGGCAACTACTGCGGCATGCTTAACACAAACACACAAAGACCTTAAAACCTTTACAGTAGCGGTCCCTGATGCTGGACTAAACGAAGGCCCAAAAGCAAAACAGATTGCCGATTACTTAGGAACTACACACACGGAAATCACCTGTGACTTACATGAAGCATTGCAGGTAATTCCTATGCTACCTACAATCTATGACGAACCCTTTGCAGATAGCAGTGCCATTCCAACATATCTTGTCGCAAAACATGCGGCCAATTCGGTAAAGGTAGCCTTGAGTGCCGATGGAGGGGATGAGTTATTCGCAGGGTATAACAGACACCTCTATTATTCGCGTATTCCCAATGCGGTTCGCTACCTCCCAAGCGTTCTTGGTTCAAGTATAGCCAACGCAATCGGGTTTAGCGGCCTGTCCGGATTGAACGCGCAACGTGTGCAAAAATTCGCACGCCTGATGAGCGATTTTTCCGTTGAATCATATATGCATGCCATGACCACCTCCATGTCAAATGATGCATTAACTACCCTGATTAATCAACGAAACATACCTGAAAAGCTGCCCTTTTACGAAGGAAGATCGCCTCTGGCAACTATGTTACTCAACGACAGCATCAACTATCTCCCGAATGACATCCTCCACAAGGTGGATCGTGCTACCATGGCCGTTGGACTGGAGGGTAGAGAACCGTTTTTAGATCATGACTTATATGAGTTCTTAGCGCAAGTACCTGATCACTATAAATGTGATGGAAAAGACACTAAAATTCTGTTGAAACATATTGCACACGACCTACTTCCACCAGCCTTAATGCAAGGACCTAAAAAAGGATTCGCTATCCCAATTGCCGCATGGATGAGGGAATATTTGAAATCAGAACTGTTGGATTTCATCGAACCAAGGTTTATTAATGAACAAGGGATTTTTAAGGGACCTGAATTGGAGCGCGAAGTACGGTCATTTATTAATGGAAATGATTCAAACAGCTTGTTTATTTGGTATTATTTTAGTTTTCAATCATGGTACAATCAATGGATGTAAGCCCGATTTTCACAGTCCAAAAGCATGAATTAGCGTTTAATTTTCCCGCAGGAACAAGTAGGGGAGTCCTTTCTAAAAAGAAACTTTGGCTTATTACCCTAAGCGTTGATGGGAAGCAAGGAGTTGGTGAATGCAGTATTATTGAAGGGCTTTCGCCTGATTATATCAATGATGCGCAGTATGAAAAGCAGTTATCCGATTTTATCCTTCGCTTGAATCAATGTTCAATTCCACTGGATCACTTGCTGTGCACCTTGGATGAGTTCTTACCCGAATTAAGCTATTTTCCTTCGATACGTTTCGGTTTAGAATGCGCCCTTCGTGCCTGCTTATCTCCTGTTCCTGGCCTCTTATTCGATAATTCCTTTGCCAGGGGAGAACGCGCTATACCAATCAATGGGTTAATTTGGATGGGCTCTCCGGAATGGATGCAAGATCAGGTAGAGAAAAAAATAAAGGAAGGGTATTCCGTATTGAAATTTAAAATTGGCGCGATTGATTGGGAGCAAGAACACAAAATAATTCAACAGGTGCGTAAGCATTTTGGTCCTGAAAAACTTACGATTCGCGTAGACGCAAACGGTGGATTTACGCAATCTAATGTTCGGCAAATACTAAATCAACTCAGCGACTTAAGTGTACATTCGATTGAACAACCTGTTGCAGTTAACGAAATTGATTTATTAGCGGCATTGTGCAAGGAAGCCATTGTGCCGATTGCCTTAGATGAATCCCTGATTCCCTGCTATACACTGGCGGAAAAAGTGGCCTTGCTCGATCGCGTTTGTCCCCAATATATCATTTTGAAACCAAGCTTACATGGAGGCATTTCCGGTACAAAATCATGGATAGATCTTGCCACTGAACGCGGTATCGGGTGGTGGATGACCTCCGCGCTTGAATCGAACATCGGATTAACAGCCATCGCACAGTTTGCAGGTGAATATGATTTCACCCTGCCGCAAGGACTTGGAACCGGCGGCTTGTTTACCACGAATTTCAACTGCGGATTATCTTTGAGCAAAGGCTTTTTAAGCCATCATTTGCCCGAACACGGATGAAGTTCGTCGCATTGGGAATAGACATAATCGTGCAGTAACCATTGTGCAGCGATCGCCAATTGACTATAATTCTGTGAGTTATTACCAAATCCCCCCGCTGAGGTTACCCACATTTGTTGGATGAGGTCCATGCTGCCCTTCGACGGATTGATTTTATTTACGACCGCGGCAACATTTCCTGCCCCCGCATGATAAACGTGCATTACAAGTAACCTAAACCATAAATCACTTTCTGTATAACTCAATCCATGTGCAGTTAAAATTCTCCGAGCAGATGGAATGCATGAGGTTTTGATGAGTTGTGATGAAGCGTATGCACTTCTTGAAAAATCGGCGCGTTCGTCCGTGTTTCCATTTACCGTGAGTCCGTATCGTTGTGCAACCGAAGGCATGAGTTGAAATGGTCCATAAGCACCACTTATTGATTTCTTTAATTGTGCGGGACTTTCAATTAAAAGGATGGCTTGTGCATACCACGGGTCTACCTGGTTTGTTTCAAATACAGCTATTCCCTTTCCAAGGGTTGGAAATACTTCATGAAATCTGTAAAAATCATTTTTTCCGGTCGTGACATACAGTTCCTCCGTAGAATCTAAGCCAAAGGACTTGCGCAACGATGCTTTGTATAGCGCTTTTTCAGTTTCAGTTTTTGTTCGCCATTGCTTAAAGGCCATGGTCTCGAGTATCGTGCGATTTTTGGCAACATTAATGATGCAAGAATCAGGAGATAAGGTCATAATCCGTCTCCAAAATTTAGCTTGAGGCAATTCAACCCATCTATCTTCAAATAAGTCATCAGAACGCATCACGCGGTTCAAGGTGTTCTTGGTTTTAACTTCTAACTGTTCGTGTGTCCATGTTTGTGCCACAATGAAATGAGAAAAATTTAGTGAAATAATAAGAAGAAATCGGAATAAATTCATGGAGGTGAAATTAAGGAATAACTCGTTTGCTAACGCGTTAAGTGACCCCAGTTACAAACATCCTTTTTTTAATCCCTATATTTGAGCGTGGAAATGTTAAAGAAAATCCTGGGGTTTCCCTTCATTTTTTTAGTCCGAATTTATCAGTGGGTGATTTCCCCATTGCTTCCCCCAAGTTGCAGATATACACCGACATGTTCTTCCTATATGATTGAAGCCATTCAAGTTTGGGGTCCTGTTAAAGGCATTTGGTTAGGTACTAAGCGAATTTCACGCTGTCATCCAAGGGGAGGACACGGGTATGATCCGGTGCCGAAGAAAACGCCTCCTCTCGAATA
>JBEIDV010000085.1:0-8467 GCA_040383285.1 Crocinitomicaceae bacterium
CAGAAACATATTTAATTGTATTGTTAATTGATGAACGTCCTGAAGAGGTTACAGACATGGCTCGAAGTGTTAAAGCGGAAGTAATTGCCTCAACCTTTGATGAACCGGCTGAACGTCACGTTAAGGTGGCCAACATGGTGCTTGAAAAAGCCAAACGTATGGTAGAGTGTGGACATGACGTATGCATCTTACTTGATTCAATCACCCGCTTAGCTCGTGCCTATAATACGGTTTCTCCGGCATCCGGAAAAGTACTCTCTGGAGGGGTGGATGCAAATGCATTACACAAACCAAAACGTTTCTTTGGTTCGGCTAGAAAAATCGAAAATGGCGGTTCACTATCCATACTTGCCACGGCATTAACCGAAACAGGATCTAAAATGGACGAGGTTATCTTCGAAGAATTTAAAGGTACTGGTAACATGGAACTTCAGTTAGACCGTAAAATTTCTAACCGTAGAATTTACCCAGCCATTGATATTACTGCTTCTGGAACACGTAGAGAAGATTTATTGGTTGGTAAAGATGTCCTTCAACGCGTTTGGTTGATTCGTAAATTTATCGCCGATATGAACCCGGTGGAAGCCATGGAATTCTTAAAGTCTCACATGGAAAACACCCGTTCAAACGAAGAGTTTTTGGTTTCAATGAACAGCTAATGAATCGCATTTATTTTATTCCGATAGGTCTTGCGCTTCTTTGGATTCTAATCAAGCAAATGGCATTCATCTTAGGGTTATTCACCTTTGGAAGCGTTCAAGTATTTGTGTTGATTAACATGTTACTGCTTACGCTCACCATCTCACTCTCTTTGTTTTTTTTAAAGCGAAAGGAAGTAAACCCAGCAAATTTTCTTCAAGACATGAAGAAAGGAATTGGAACAGGAATGATTTATACCTTAATCGTAAGCGGGTTCATTTATCTGTTTTATGCTAAAATTCATCCCGAATACAATCAATATCAAATCGATCAGGCAAAGGAACTCCTAAAAAACCCAAAGAACATTGAGAAAATTCGTGCTAAAAATCCTGAATTAGCGAACAAATCGGATAAGGAAATTAGTAAAATGAGTTTACAACAAGCCAAAATGATTGCCAGCGCGAGCTTCACGTTTATTATTGGCCTCTTAGGAATGACTCTTTACACACTCTTTAACAGCATATTAATTGCTATTATCTACCGAAGATTATTATTTAGGAACAACGAGTGATTCAAGGATTTGATTGCCTAACGCTTCAAAGTTAATCCCATCAAAATTTCCAGAAGACATCATAAGTAGCACGCAGTCTTCTTGCCTATTCCTATGAATAAAATCTAATACTTCTTGCGTTTCATTGGCCACAAAGACATTTCCTCCAAAGCCCTGCAACACATCTTCTTTGCTAATGAGCTCCAACTTTTTGTGCGCAACTACTTGGGGATTGAAATAAACCAGCGGAAAATCTGCAGCACGCATGGCATCTTTGTAGTGCGGTAAAAACTCTTTTTTCAATGAAGAAAAGGTATGCAGCTCCATACAGGCTATGAGTTTCTTCGTTGGGTATTGCTGCTTAACCGCTGCGGTTGTAGCTTTCAATTTCGATGGAGAATGCGCAAAATCTTTGAACATTACAAAGGACCTGTGATCCACTACTTTTTGAAGGCGTTTTCCAGCGCCTGTAAAATCAGCCATGGCCGATAAAAAGTCATGTGAATTGATTCCCATTTGTTCTGACACCAACATCGCCCCCATCAAATTCTGCAAGTTATGGTCGCCAAAAATCTGAAGCGGATACGCATTGCCATTTACATGTAAACACGTGCCTTCTTCCGTCACCTCAAAGGAAGGGGTTTCGTAAGGAATCGCTTGTGTTGCTTTAATGGTATTCGATTCATTTACTAAGCCGACAATTTCCGGATCATTCGCATTAAATACCAAGCATCCGTTCGATTCAATCGACTGAATAAAAATCCTAAACTGATCCACATAATGGTCAAACGTAGGAAACACATTGATGTGGTCCCAAGCAATTCCACTCAATAAGGCAATGTTCGGTTTATACAAATGAAATTTAGGTCGACGATCAATCGGAGAACTCAGGTATTCATCTCCTTCAAGGATCATAAATTTCGCTGTATCCGTAAGCTGAACCATGCAGTCATAGCCTTCTAATTGGGCTCCAACCATATAATCCAAGGGAAAATTCAAGGATTTTGCTGCGTGTAAAATCATCGATGTAATGGTTGTTTTTCCATGGCTTCCACCGATTACAACCCGTATTTTATCCTTACTAGCCTCGTACAAATATTCAGGGTAGGAATACACAGGAATGCCTAATTCCTTGGCTTTTAATAATTCCGGGTTATCTTCTCTGGCATGCATCCCAAGTATAATCGCGTCAATTTCACGGGTTATTTTATCCGGAAACCACCCTTCTGTTTCTGGGAGGATTCCTGCGCGCGCAAGCCTGGATTTTGACGGATCAAGGATTTCATCATCAGACCCAGTAACCTGATTACCTTTTCTACTAAGCGCAATCGCTAAGTTATGCATGGCACTACCACCTATCGCAATAAAATGAATGTTCATTTTTTTTATTACAAAGCTAGGCGTCAACACCAAGTAAAACGCAAGAAAAACAAAGAATTACTGACAATGAATTTTTAACTACTGACAGCCGACCGGTTCAATGGGTCCATCTTGAATAAAAATGGATTCTCCGGTTGAATCATGCAACCATATCGATTCGGGAATGGGTTGTCCATTTAGGGAATAGGCACATTTACCTGAATCAGAGGTGACTTTTTCATAAATCACTCCATATCCATCTTTATTTACCACTACCCTACGAACTAAAATGCTCGTTGTAAAACCAAGTTCATTTTGAAACTGATAGATAAACTCTGTCATGTGATTCCACTTCAAACAATTTCCAGCCGTGTCCTTTAAATAGTTCGGACTATATGTTCGGGTATCTACGTAATCAGCTATTTTCTCTTGCGCACGTTGTCCGCTTTTATGCTGGCGCTCAACATATAATTCTTGATTCACTCTCGTTTTCTCATTGTCGTCCAAAAATTCCCGCTGATCTACTTCATGCGCTTTGTTTCTTTGACTTTCATCCAATGCGATACCCTCACGTCGCGTATTCATCGAATCAACAAATTCACGTGTATTTTGTCGCGCTGCTTCATTCTGAAGCCCTTGTTTTAAATTAACTTGATCAATCACATCCTTTGTCTTCACTGACTCATCTGCTAGGCGATTGGTTAATGCTAGGTTCTCTAAATTTCTATTATCCACGGCTTTTATGGTCGATTCAACCGTCTCGATGTTCTGCAGTTCACGTGCCTTAGCTTGTGCCGCTTCCTGTTCACTTAATACCGCTCGGGTGGTTTCGTGACGTTCTTGAAATTCACGTTGAGAATCACTGCGAAGTTCCTCTTGTTGTCCTGCCTCAAAATTCTTACTGTTCACCGACTCCTTTAATTGATCCCACGCCTCCTTGTTCAGTGCTTCATTTCGCTTGGCCGTGAAAGATAATTCATCAAAGGCGTCTTGCGTATTACCTCCAACCAGGGTTGATCCGCTGGGAGGAAGAATTTTAGTTCCTCGTACCGTATTGGCTACTTGTTGTTTTAATGGAGAAACTTTAAGTTTTATGGAATCAACTTTTGCCGTCAGGAAGGCTACCTCCAATTTACCTAAGTCATTCGCACCTGCTTTGATCAGTAGTTCATTTGCTACGGCTAACGCTTTGATTGAATCTTTTTGATTCATCAGCGGAACGGATTTTTTATTATCACGGAAATAACTTTCTAATTTCTTGTATCGAGCAATCATATCCACCATCGGCTTTTCTTTAAACCCAGCCTTGAATGGCGGTGCGGTAAGCATTGATTTAAGTTTAGCAAGGCGCGCCGTATATGCTGGGGAAAGTTGTGGATTGAAACTTAATGAATCCAAGTAATTATTGAATGTTGTAAGCGCTTGTTGAAGTTTTTGGTTGGCTTCTTCTTTGTTCTTTCGGGCGTCTGCAATTTTAATGTCTGCCTCAGATAATCGTTGCTTTCTTAAGGCAGAGTCGGAAATAAGCGAAATAAACCCTTTTATCTTTTCATATTCCCCAATGGCTTTATCATATTCAGTTTTTCCATTTGAATGCAATTTATAGGCATTACGAATATCCTCATCCACGCGTGCATTCACTAATTTATCCAATTCTGGGTTCACCGATTTACGCTTGGTGGTGTCTTTGAAGTTTGAACAAATGCCTTGGATTTTATCGATGGAACCTTTCATTCCACTTAAATCAATTTTAGATTTTGCTGCTTTAAATTTATTAAGCTCTACAGTCAATTCTTTTTGTAAATTATCTTCTTTCAGTAGTACATTCAAGGAATCCACCGTTTTAGGGATTCCATCTTTATAACTCTGAGGTATGCGTGTTAATGCGAGATTTTTTTGAATTGCTTTAATGGCATCAGCATACTTCTTACCCTTAACGGCATTATAGCACGCTGTTCGGTTTGTTTTATAGGTGGCAAGCTCTTTTTGTTTCGCCGCTTCTTCTTTAACCATTCCCGCAATGGAAGCCAGTTTAGTTTTGGCCTTTTCCGCAGTTGGATCCTTTTTCAGGATTACTTTATAAGGCGCTTCTGCTTCTTTGAATTTTAAAACGGCCAGCAAGGAATCGCCCACGCGATATAGACTATCAATCTCTCGCTTTTTTGCAATTTCCTTGGATTGCTCTGTCAAAGCCTTTTGCAGGATCGTTTTCTTACGGTCGATGGTAGAATCTTGAAGCTTGTACAAGGTCGCTTTTTTAGCGGCAGAATCCAAATATTGAATCGCTAATTGATAATTTTTAACCTGTTCAAAAGAGGTGCTTTTCCCTTTAAAGACCTGAATTAATTGACGTCCTTCTTCGTCTTTAATCCGCTGATTTAAGGAATCAACATATTTTTTTCGATGCACTAAATCAGGCAAACAGTGCTGCGATTTATCATCCCATTTATATTTGTCGGCAAAGTCTTTATCTGTAACCGTGAAGGTTATTAATGGATTTATGGGAACCAAGGCAACCGATAATGTATCTATTGGCTTAATTGTATAATTCAAGCTACGTTTTGGAATATTTACCCCATCTAGGTTAAATTGATACCGCTGGGTAACGTACCCCGGATTGGATACTTGCAAGACAAAGGGAACATTTTTTTTAACGAGGGAAGAAATCACAAATCCACCTTTATTCCCAACGATACTGGCATCCAGGGTGATTTGATTTTGAATTAAATAAATCATAGAACCCTTGAGTGGGGTTTTAGACTGATTGGTAACATCACCCGTAAAAACAACTTTAAGCTCCTGCGCGTGCAGCGAAACAGAGCAAAGCGCAACCAAGATGTAGACGTATAATTTCATGCAACCCTAACGATTAATCGATTCCTACGTAACAAAATGTTACTTTAGCACATACAAATTTCGGCAAATAAACCGAGAAAATAAAATGCTTCCATTTAAAGACCTTAGTTACTGGGAAAAACGAGAATTCATCGAGCAAATCGATGTAGCAATCGTTGGATCTGGAATTGTTGGAATGACAACTGCGTTAGCATTAAAGCGAGCTCAGCACGAAGTAAAGGTTGTGATTATCGAGCGTGGATATCTTCCCACTGGAGCGAGTACTAAAAACGCAGGATTCATATGTTTTGGAAGTCCAACAGAGTTAATGGATGATTTAAAATCCATGCGCGAAGCTGACGTATGGGAAACTGTTGCCATGCGATACGAGGGATTAAAGCGCTTGTTCGAACTTGTTCCTCCCGAACAGATGAAATATGAAGCATGTGGTTCGTGGGATTTACTCCGTGACATGCAAACGCTTGAGCCAGACTTCATCGCATATCTAAACAAAGAAATTAAGCGAATCACCGGACACGAGTCGTGTTACCGGATGGATCAAGATAAAATCCACAGTGCAGGATTCGCTGGCTTTACCTCAGCCTATCTAAACCGTTTGGAAGGAAGTATTCACACGAACCTTTTAGTGGACCAACTGCATCAACGGTGTGTAGCGGCTGGTGTGAAATTTTTATTTCAAACGGCAGTACAAGCGGTTGAACCCAGCGATTCAGCAGTTCAATTGGAAACAAGCCAAGGAGTATTAGCAGCCAAAAAAGTAGTGGTATGCACCAATGGATTCGCCAAGCAATTGCTTCCGGTTGACGTTGAACCCGCACGCGCTCAAGTACTAGTTACTTCGGTCATTCCATACTTAAAAGTCCGTGGCACCTTTCATCTTGATCACGGGTACTATTATTTCAGAAATGTTGGGGATCGCATCTTATTGGGTGGCGGACGGAACTTAGACTTCAATGCAGAAAACACCTTTGCCATGGAGCCAACAGAGCACATTCAACAAGCGCTTATTTCCCTTTTGAAAACGAACATTCTGCCTTCTCAAACGTTTGAAATTGAGTATCAATGGGCAGGAACCATGGGGGTAGGAACAACAAAGCAGCCCCTTGTTAAAAAACTCCATAAAAACCTCATCGTTGGGGTTCGTATGGGGGGAATGGGCGTTGCCATTGGTTCTTTAGTAGGCGAACAACTTAGTAAATTAACGTTAAATGAATGAGCAGGAATCAAATTTCGTGAATCCAATTGACCCAGATAAAATCGCAGAAAACCCGGGATTTTTGCCCTATGCGCATCATGCAGGGAGTATGCCAATCAAACCGGAAGACGAAGGAAAACTAAAAAGTCGAGCCTTGCGTGCTATGGAATACCAAACGGATGTGCAATTGAAACAAATTTACGACCAGATTCAATTGCTCGCGACACAGGCTAAAGCCATTCAAGAACGCAGGGAAATTTCGGAACTGATTTATCAATGCAATTTAAAGTTCGAACCCCTAATTCACCACACCTACCATTTGTATCAAAAACAAGATGAGTACCTACTCTCCCTTGTTTCCCCATCGGATTGGGGCCGCAGTCAAACGAGCCTCGTATTTTTAGCCACGGTTAAATTACTCTCAGATCATACGTGGGAAATACTTGAAAAATCTAAACATTTTACCATATAACACATGGATATCATCCTCATCATTTTATCAATTTGCGCTATAATCTTAGGATTTGTAGGCTCCTTTCTACCTGCGTTGAGTGGACCACCCTTCGCATGGCTGGGTATCTTACTATTCTTTTTTGTTTCCGAAGCAGAAATCCCAATTTGGATACTCATTGTTACCGCATTAATTGCGGCGGTGAGCATGGTACTGGAATGGACTATCCCTGCTTATGGAACCAAAGTATTTAAAGGTTCGAAATATGGAGTGAGAGGTTCCTACATCGGCATGATCGCTGGGATCATATTTCCGATTCCCATGGGATATATAGTAGGGCCATTCCTTGGCGCCTTCATTGGAGAATTGTTTTTAGATTGGAGAGATTATAAACGAGCCCTCAAAGCAGCAATTGGCACCTTCATAGGATTTTTAGTTGGGATAATTATCAATTTCACCTTTGTGTTAATCCTTTCGATTGTCTGGGGATTCTATTTCTTTAAGTGGATTTTTTAGCGAAGAAAGACCCATCGATTTTCTTGCGAACGCTCCGTATCGAAACGGTACCCATCCAAATCAAATCCTTGCATATCTGAAAGATTCTCAATCCCTTGTTCGATGAGAAATCGAGCCATCTTTCCTCGGGCGTTCTTGGCATACATCATCACGACCTTTGGATTGCCCGCATTCTCCTCCATAAACACCGGAGTAATCACCTTGTCTTTATCCCAAAACGGAAGCACTACTTTACTGTATTCATCCGACGCTAAATTCACTAAATAATCCGTGTCTTTTTTCAACTGCTTAGCGACCTTATCTCCCCAAAACTGATATAAATTCTCTGCTTTTTTTACGGGTAATTTGGTCTTCATTTCTAAGCGATAGGGAGCCACCAAATCGTTGGGATTTAATATCCCATACAATCCAGAAAGGATGCGTAAGCGATCAGAAAGCACCTCATTGTGCTCATCGGCAAGGGTGTCAATGGCTAGGCCGCGGTATACTTCCCCATCAAACATTTCTACCGCTCGGTATAAGAAATTGTGATCCCAAAGTTTTATCATTTGTTTGGACTCACTCGCCAATTTAGCGGAAATATTCATTAAATCGACCAGTTCCCCGTGGGTGCATTTTGCCAAGGAGCGATGCACTAATTTAGCCTCAGGTAAAAACTGCGGAACACTCAGACGGTCATGGTCATTGTAGACATGTTTTCGTAAATTCTTAGCGGGAGATATTAGTATTTTATAGCGCATAAAAAGTAGAAATTAACAACGCATTTAGAGTTTTCAACGAATGCGAATTTTAAACAAATTTACGCTATCTTTCCACCGCTAAATCAAAATATGAAAAAACTTTTACTCCTACTGTTGCCATTGATTCCAATGCAACTTACTGCCCAACAATCTGAGTTTTA
>JBEIDV010000086.1:0-8292 GCA_040383285.1 Crocinitomicaceae bacterium
AATGAAATATTACACGCACATCGGCTTTCGCGCGGAGGAATTACCGGAACGGTTGCCGACGGAAGAATTTTATTCAAATTAGCCTTTGAGTATAAAGCTACCGCAATAATTCTTTGTCACAACCACCCAAGCGGTAATCCCAAGCCCAGTGAACAAGACATTCGACTTACGATGAACTATCGAAAATTCGGAAAATTCATTGATTTACCTATTCTAGACCACATCATTTACAGCGATTTTGGCTACTTTAGCTTCGCCGATGAAGGCTTATTAGATCAGGAATGAAAATCGTTACAATTATTGGAGCTCGTCCACAAATTATAAAAGCCGCGGCCATTAGCCGGGCAATTCACACGCATTTCAAAGACCAAATCTCAGAACTTATTGTCCATACCGGTCAACATTATGATGATAACATGTCTGCCATTTTCTTTACCGAAATGGGGATTCCTACAGCCAATTACAACCTTTCCGTAGGAAGCGGAAACCATGGGGTTCAAACCGCCAAAATGATGGAAGGCATTGAATCCATCTTACTAAACGAGAAGCCCGATGCGCTACTTGTTTACGGTGACACGAATTCTACACTCGCCGGAGCCCTTGCCGCTTCGAAAATCCACATTCCTGTCGTACATATTGAAGCTGGTTTGAGGTCATACAACAAAGCGATGCCCGAAGAAATTAATCGAATAACGTGTGATCACTGTTCCACCCTACTCTTTTCTCCTACAAATCAAGGAATAGCCAATTTAGAAAAAGAAGGATTTAGCACCTCAACTCATGCGAAGGCATCCATTGATCATCCGCTGGTTTTCAAAACGGGTGACATTATGTTTGATAACAGTATGTATTTTTCGAGTATTGCAAATGAAAAACTGGGGTTAGTTGAAACGCTACAACTTAGGCCCGGAGGGTTTATCCTTTGCACCATTCACCGAGATTCTAACACGGACAACCCCGAACATTTGAACCAAATTATTCGTGGCTTATTGCAAATTCAACGGGTTTCAAATCAGGCCATTGTGTTGCCCTTGCATCCAAGAACGCGTAAGAAAATGACCGAACTGTTGGAGCCCGCCGTAGCAGAAGAATTACAAGGAAACTCGAGCATTCAAGTGATTGATCCGGCAGGATTCCTAGATATGATTTCACTCGAAAGCAACTGCAGTCTGGTAATTACCGACAGTGGAGGCGTACAAAAAGAAGCCTTTTTCTTTAAAAAACCGTGCATCATTCTTCGGGAGCAAACCGAATGGGTAGAAATTGTTGAAAATGGAAACGCCCTACTCGTGGGTTCAAGCGAAGCGAAACTCATCGAGGCCTACCATCAATTAACCAATAAAAAAGAGTACACCTATCCCCCGTTTTTTGGTGACGGACATGCTTCCGAAGAAATTTGTCGTTTGATGATTGAACACTTATGACACTCATATTTGTTGAACAAGTCACGAACAGACTAAGGTATACCTTAGATTTTATATTCAATTCACGTGGTTTGGGCTATGAATTAACCACAGACATTACGCATTTTACCGCTACTAATGCAACGAAATTCAATTACTCCAATCGGTCCTATGAAGGAATTCCGACGGTAATTCCATGTTCTTTATTGTTTGATGAAGGCATCGACGCCATTGCCTTGGATAAGGTGTGTTTCGAAGACCTTGAAATCATGTCGTTCAATCACATCCCAGACCTCGTAGCCTCGATTTTCTTTGTATTATCTCGCTATGAGGAATATTGGGTAAGCGAACGAGACGCACATGACCGATTTCCTGCCGTATGCAGTATGCAATCGGTATACGGATGGTTGCATGAACCCATTTGTGACCGATGGGCAATATGCCTGTTAACATGTATCGGAATCCCTTTGACTCCAAACGTTGAATTCAAGATTCAACCAACCTTCGACATTGATTCTACCTTTGCGTATAAAGAAAAAGGCCTGCTGCGAAACATGGCCGGAACAATCCGTGATGTATCGAAAGGAAAGATTGCACGCGTCAGGGAGCGAATTCAGGTGTTAAGCAATACGCGAAAAGACCCCTTTGATACCTTTGACCGCATAAAAGAACTCACAGCAAACTATCCCGATACCCGATGCTTTTGGTTGATGGCAGATTACGGATCCTACAATAAGAACTTGGCATTCAACAACTCCAAACAGCGCGAAATCATTCAGGAAATCGCTACCCATTGTGAAATCGGGATTCATCCGGGTTATGACTCATATACCAGCGCGAAGACCCTTACACTTGAAATTAGTCGCTTATCCGCGGTACTAGAGAAACCGGTAACTTCCAGTAGACAACATTTCCTTAGGGTACGAATTCCTGAAACATACACACTACTTGTAGAACAGGGCATTCAGGAAGATTATAACATGGGATATGCCGAAACGACGGGATTCCGAATGGGGACAGCACGCAAAACGGCATGGTTTAATCTACGAACCAATGAAATCACGGGACTCATGCTTCAACCTTTTTGCTATATGGATGGCACCTTGAATGAATACTTGAAGCTATCTCCCGAACAAGCGATTCAGGAAGTTGGGGAAATGAAAGCGTTAATCAAACAATACGGCGGCACCTTTAGTTTCATCTGGCACAACGAAACCCTGGGATTCAAGCAGCACTGGGCCGGCTGGGAACCGGTGTTTGAGGAAAGTATTTCCTACTCATAAAACTTCACTTGCACTCCCGCCTTAAACCAACGTCCCGGCATTTGCACATACCCTGCTTCGATATAATCGGTATTAAAGAGGTTGTTCCCCTCTAGAAAAACGGAAAAATTACGCGTTGGGTTGACTGTAAATTTCGCATCCACCAAGGAATAGGCATTCCCTCCGACACGGTCCACTCCACGGTACGCCACGGAAGCATAAACCCAATGAGTCAGGTTCATCGTTAGCTTTGCAATTAACTGATTCCGCAAGCCCGAAAACGCGTACCTGGATTCCGTATCTTGAACGATATCGATAAACTGATGCGAAGCATCGATGTAGTTATAACCCAGCGATAATTCACGAATCATAATGCTTCCACTGCCATTCCAACGATAGTTTATGTTGCTTTCAAATCCGGTAAATATCACATTGGCCAAATTAACTGGGGTCCACGGATTGGGACTAGTCGTTGTATTTCTTACCCAATCAATCATATTTGTTGTATTCCGACGATAAACGGAGGCTTCGATTCTCAATTTCGATTTAAACATATCGGCACTTCCAGAAACCGCCGACCCCCATGCTAAATTCCACACCATGCCAAGTTCTGCATTCGTAGCATATTCAGGCTGTAAATCGGGATTCCCTACGTTGGAATAATCTTGATAAAACAAATCCGTGTAGGTTGGCGCACGGTAGCTCTGACCAATATTCGCATAGATCTTGACGGGGATAAATCGACGAAAAGAAACTGGATTAAATGCACATTCAAACCCAGGTAAAATCCGTTGATACACTTGGTTGTTCATGGATAAATTGAAATAATGTGCGTTGGCAATTAGGATGAGTTTTTCGCCAAATAAGGATACCTTATGATCTAAAAACCCAGAAATATAGGTACGTTCACGTGACCCAAGATTCGAACTTTCTAGAGACTCTGCACGGTATTCAGCTCCCGCTCCTGTGACACCCAAGAACGATTTAAATTGCGCCGTTTCTTCAAAGGTCAATACCTCCGACCAGTGTTTATTCGTGTAAAACGACGGGTCAAAGCGTTTCAACCTAAATTCATCCCGATGTGTTCTAAGAGAAGCTTTCGTTAATAGGGTTAACTTGGTCATTTTTAATTGATGAGAAACACCGGTAATCGCCATTTGCGTAGACTCCCATTGATCGGGAAAGAAATTGGTGTAATATCCATTGGCACCAAAAGCGCGGTCGGTATATCCCGCAATTGCTTTTATCTCATGTACTTTACCAAGAGGCAATACGGCATCATAAAAAAACTGTTGATTTAAAAAATCAGAATTATACCAATAGCCATTACTTTTATCTAGCCCTCCAGAGAACGACTGTCTTAGCGATTTCAAGGGAGCGCTCACTGTAAATTGCGTCCCAATGCCGCCAAAACTTGCGCCAAATCCTTGGGCATTTATTCCATGTTTTGCGTTCGGTGAAGTCACAAAATTCACTGCACCTGTCATGGCGTTCTGTCCAAAAACACGAGTTCCCGAGCCTTTGAAAATTTCAATACTTGAAACATTGGTTAAAAGCACAGGAAGATTCAGGGCGTGATGTCCAGTTTGCGGATCAACTAATTTAAAGCCATTGATCAAAATTAAATTCTGATCGAATCCTCCCCCTCGGATGCTCAAATCACCTTGAATGCCTTGCACTCCACGTTGTCTGAGGTCTAAGCCAGGAACATAAGACAAGGCTTCGTTCACAGAACGGATCGGTAAGTCTCGATTCTGCACCATGTTTAGTAACTGTATGCTTGACGTACGGTCATTATAATTACTTGAAATACCTTTTCCATACACCTTTACCTCTTTAAATGCGGGATATCCGATAACGAGATTCGTATCTAAGTAACCGGGTGTTTGCGCATTGAGATTACCAATAAGAAACAGAAAGCCATAGCATAAGAGATTTTTCATCGATACATCAGTTTAATTATACCCACATTGTTTTCAAAAGTAAAAGGAAATTTGTGTTTTCCGGGTAGTAAATGACAAAAATTTGAACTAAAGCGTACTCCTGATATCGTAGAAAACATCCAGACATCGGCCATGAAATCTTCATTTTCAATGACTAATACCGCGTTGTGGCTTAACGTATCCACTTGGACAATTTCCATTTTATAAGAAACCGTTCGATTCGATTTCAATTGCCCCGTTAGAAATATGCGGTGACTATCGTTCGGTAAATCCACTTTAATGATTCGAGGCGAATCCTCAGACCCTAGTTCATACAAAACCTTATGATTGAAGTTAGCTAATGAAACATGCTGATTGTCTGTACTTAATAGCTTAACACCTTTTTTCTCAATTGAAAAAACAGAGGTGGTAATTTCCACATCCTTTACCTCGGTATTATTTGTTAGAAGGTAGATACGCTCTGTATCATTGATTTTTTGTTTTACAGCGGTTAATCCTTCAAACAAGTTCTTCACTTCGTAGTGCAAGGCCTTAAATTGCCCGTGATAGTCAACACTTGACCAAGTAGGTCCGGGCCAGCAATCGTTTATTTGCCAATACAAGGTCCCCATGCATCTCGGGGCATCCAACACATGTCCACCGATCGCTGAACTTACCGCATACGCTTGTGTCAGCTGAGAAAAATACACGAATTCTTCAAAATTTCTTGGCTTGCCATACAAACGTTCTGCGTGTTTTAGAATCATCCCATTCCCCACATAACTTTTCTGGTGATGTTTCATTACGGCTGAATTCAAATCCCAATCCTTGGACGTACTAAACCCGTTTAAGGTAGAAAATTCGGGAAAGCTCTGAAAACCAAACTCCGCATTAAATCGACCAATTTTAGCAGCAAAATCAGACATTGGATCTGTTCCATGCCAAACGCCCCAATAATGTTGAGTCCCGTGATTATAAAACTCAGCTTTACCCCAATTACTGAGAGGCGACGTATGCACATACGGAAGATTAGTGTACCTTGACAAGGTATTTGGTAATAGGTTTTTAAAAAGCGACTCATATCCTTTTTCAATCACGGCTTGGTCGTCTTTGTTCAGCATATACTGTACTTGAAAACCCCAATTCTTCCAGGCTACATCAACCTCATTATTCCCATTGATGTACACCACCGAAGGATGCTTTGCTAGGCGTGGTAGTTGATACTCAAACTCATCTTTTACATTGGCTAAAAAAAGAGAATCCCCAGGATACATGGCACAGGCAAACATCGCGTCATGCCATACCATAAGACCTAAGCGATCACATTCGTTCAAGAAATCCTCTGTGGCATAGTCCCCACCTCCCCAAATACGAACCATATTAAAGTGGCTATTCACCATCAGTCTGACCCAATCCTGCCATTCTTGTTTTGAGGTACGTCCCCCAAACATGGAAGGAGGAATCATGTCACCGCCCTTCATGAACATTGGCTTTCCATTGATCTCAAACGCAAAGGAAGTCCCACATTGGTCTTTCAATTGATTTAGTTTCACCGTTCGAACGCCAAAAGAATAGGGATATCGCTGAATTTCTAGTCCACGTGAATCGGTTAAAACCAAGGTGTCATCGTATAGGTATGCCGGACCACTGCCTGTTGGCCACCATAGAATTGGACTCGGAACACCAAAGGAGATACGTTGAATGCTGCTCGTGTCGCACAATACGGAAAACCCAAACGTACTCGAGTGAATACTACTTCCTAGCGGTATTTTTTCTTTTAAAACAACGAGCTGCATTTGAGCCGTATCACCGAGCGATAGGGTATTCACCACAGCTGATTTCACTGTTTGATATTCTTTCACCCTAACGGTAACGGGATTTGGAAACCCTAAGGTATTTAAGCGCGGTGCCCAGTCCCACCCAAACTGATATTGAGGTTTTCGGGTTAAGGGCGCGGCTTTGATTTTGGCATTATCGTTAGGCGCAGGATAGTGAAACGCTTGATGCTCGTAGGTCGTTTTGTGATATAACACAGGCGGAGTAAAGACCGCTTCAATTTCGTTGTATCCGAGCGATAGTTTATCTCGAACATCTACCTGATATGGATGAAAGTAATTTTCAGCTTCGAGAATTTTTTGCTTGTTTATAAAAATGGAGGCATAGGTATCAATGCATGGGAAATCCAATTCAACTTGGGCTGCATTAAATAGGGCTTCTGAAAGAAAAAAACGGCTTCGAACATGCCATTGGTGTTCCTCAATCCATTGATATAACTTTTCGTTTTCCCCATAAAATGGATCAGGTAAAATCCCTTGTTGGTACAAGGCCTCTTGCACGCTGCCACGCTCCCCAAGTGGAAACCATTGTAGTGTGATGGGGTGTTGAATTTCCCACGTGAGTATCAGCGACTTTTGGGAACGTACGTTAATTGCAATAAAACAAAGGAATAAAAGGAACCCTTTTTTTACCATTTACGGTCATATTCAGTGTCTACCATTTCATCTCGAGTATTCGTTTTCATGGCAAAATTAAAACCATTATACACAGAAAATCCGCCCACATTTCCTTTATTATCGATTGCAATAAATCCACATTGCAATCCAGTCAGGTCTTTGTTTTTACGAATGATGCGCATTACCACCTCGCGACATGCTTCTGAAGGCTTCATCCCATTCCGCATGAGTTCGACTACAATGGCACTTCCAGCAACGCGTATGATGGCTTCTCCTAAACCGGTTGCCGTGGCGGCACCTACCTCATTGTCTACGAAGAGTCCCGCTCCAATAATTGGAGAATCACCTAACCTACCTGGCATTTTATATGCCCAGCCACTAGTTGTACATGTTCCGCCAAAGTTCCCATTCGCATCTCGGGCAATTAAGCCAATGGTATCATGGTTTTCGTGATTTATTTTAGGTCGTTTGAATAAGTCTTTATTCTCTTTTTTCCATGCGAGGTAATCTTTTTTCACCTCAGGGATTGGTGTTTTGATGGTTTCAAATCCATGGTCCAACGCAAATTGTTTAGCTCCAGCGCCTACCAACATCGCATGCGGAGTTTTCTCCATAACCGCTTTAGCAACTGCTGCCGGGTGGGCGATTCCTTCTAAAAATCCAACCGATCCACTTCTGCCATCGCCATCCATGACACACGCATCCAAGGTAACATGTCCCGAGCGATCGGGCCTGCCTCCAACACCAACACTTCGGTTGGTAATGTCCGACTCGGTATGCATGGCTCCCGCAACGGTTGCATCTAACGCGCTCCCACCTTGCTGAAGCACCTTCCATCCTGCCCGATTAGCCTCTAAGCCGTGAATCCAAGTGGAAATGATCAATGGGCCTTCAATCCGTTCTTCAAACATATAGGCAGGAAGCATTGCTCCTTTTACGGGTTCAATCATACCCGCTGCCACCAACAAAGATCCGGCTTGAATAAATTTCCTGCGATCCATAACTTAACGTTTTTTCTTCTTTTGTTCTGCGCCCAGCCAATCCTGAAATACCTTTGCATTTCGCAAGTGCTCTGCGCCGCTAACCGCAAAATTGTGACGACCTGAATAATCTGGTTTCGCACACATATACAAGTAATTAACTCTTGGCGCATTTAATACAGCGTCTAATACGGCCGTAGACGGCAAGTTAATTGGTCCCGGCGGCAAGCCTTTTACGAGGTAGGTATTGTATGGGCACACAATATTTCGGT
>JBEIDV010000087.1:0-7905 GCA_040383285.1 Crocinitomicaceae bacterium
ATCAATGGTTAAATACGCATTTATAACAGGTGCATCGTCAGGATTTGGTGCCGCAATTGCTGCTTCATTAGCAAACGAAGGATATGGATTGATTTTAACCGCCAGACGCCTTGACCGCCTAGTTGCATTAAAAGAAACACTGGCTGAAGTATCACCTGACATTATTATTGGTGCAGTGGATGTTCGTGACCGTTTAGCGGTTAATCAATGGGTAGAGCGCTTAGATGATGTGGTTAAACAAAACGTAAGTATTTTAATCAATAATGCGGGACTTGCTGCGGGAAGAGCTCCTATAGATCAAGGCCTAGTTTCTGATTGGGAACAAATGATTGATACGAACCTAAAAGGCTTGTTAAACGTTACTCAGGCCGTAATTCCATGGTTGAAAATGCGTAATGAAGGCCACATAATAAACATTACGAGTATAGCAGCAAAAGAGGCCTATCCCCAAGGTAATGTGTATTGTGCCACAAAGGCGGCTGTGGATCAACTTACAAAAGGAATGCGTATGGACCTACTTCCCTTTGGGATTCGCGTGAGTTCTATTGCTCCGGGTGCTGCAGAAACCGAATTCTCCTTGGTTCGATTTAAGGGGGATGAAGATCAAGCCTCGGCCGTTTATCAAGGATTTACTCCCTTGGATGCCCAAGACATTGCAGACGCCGTTCAATTTATTGTATCCCGTCCACCCCATGTTTCTATTCATGATTTAGTGATTATGCCCTCCGCTCAAGCCTCAGCGACACTCTTTAAGAAAGATTAAGGAAGAAATAGTAAGGTGTTTTTTCCATCAACGGAAAGCAACACGAAGCCATGCACGTAGGTGTTGAATCTATGGGTTGACCCCAAGTGGATCGTTCTGCCTTGTATATCCGTTAACATGCAACGATTAAAAGGCCTTGGAATAATTAACTCGTTATACCCCTCCTCTAAATGAGGAATAAGTTGAAACGGAACCATTGGTTCTAAGGGTTTGACTGATGCAGTAGGTTCAACGAATTGTGAGAAATCAAATTCAAAAAGTTTAGGGGCAATGGTAATGACAGAGGTTACCTTTTCTGAATTAATATATCCCTTGTTTGTTGATTTTAATGCAATTCCTTCGGTTTGCGCTAAGCTAAGTACATTGCCAACCTCAATCCTGCGGCGGTTTCCGGAAAACACCTGATGATTTTGATAATCCCACAAACACCAAACAAAACTTGTGTAGAAATTGCTCCCATTATTTTTATATCCAAGCAGGTAACTACGGTTCATAACGGTATCCACACAGGCATCGGTTATTAATCCATCCACCGCGAAACTATCCATTAACTGCGCGGCCAAGGTATCTATCCAAAAACTAGGAAGGCGGTACCTGCGTGTCTTAAGATCTACCCAGTTTTTTGTATATAACGTAACAGAATCTGTCTCTGCAACGATTGCTTCACAATCATAATTGTTTGCGTTTGGAAGTGAGGTGAATTGCGTTTGGTCTGACCAGTAAAACGGGAGTTTTTCTGCTTGGATTGTGTCTAATGTCAAGTCCGATTTAAGGAAACGATAGAGGCATAGGTCGTGTCGATTGCCATTGTTATTCCCTACATCACCAATAAACACGTGCGTAGCATTAGCTGTAATAGCTTCCCAATCTACGTTTGTTGCTCCGGATATCGTTATGGTTCGAAGGACCAAACCGAGGGTGTCGAGTTCGTAAATCACAGCACCTGAACCAGAATCATTAAAGGTATAAAGAAAATCTCCTACACGAATTAACCCCGAGTTTTCTTGAAGAACATCACTGAGATTATTAACCAAATTCAGGGTGTAATTTGTAGGGGAATAGATACAGCTTCCATCGTTCATTGAGGCGTTTCCATCGTAATTTATTGCTTGTGGGTCTGTGCATCCCCACTGAGATAAAAAGGAGAACGGCAGTGCAATAAGGACTATTAAAATAATTTTGTAGCCCATCCGTCTAAATCATTAGCATTAATAAGTTCTGCATCCATAAGAAAATCAATGGTTGGTTTAATTGCAGAGGGCAAGTCTATTGTTTCCGTATTCCATACGGTTTCGTTAAGCCAACGTTCCACTTCAGGTAGGCTTAGGTGATATCTCCAAGCAATGGACTCAGCGGTTTTAACATCCGCCATTATCTTTTCTACCTGTGTTTTTACCAGTTGAATGATTTCATGCATTATCTCCGCATGCTCGTCAAGGATTTCTTCACGACAGGCAATTACAAAACAAGGCCAAGGGGTGTTAACTTGTCCAATCCGCTTACAACTTCCTTTGTCGACAAAGGGTTGCGTGGTATATTTTTCCCAAAGAAAATAATCTGCTTCGTTGTTTTCTAAGGCCCAGATTCCGCCATAGACATCGCCGATTACATTAAAATGCAAATCTTCTTTCATCCAATGTTCTTGTTTTGCAAGAACGTATGACATCAGATGTGATCCTGAACCAAAGCGGGAAATTGCAAAACGGTGAACATTTTTTTTGTTAAGGTCGGGGGTTATTGGAACATGGATTCCCCATTGTAAGGGGGAACTTACATACACGTCTAGGATTTTCGCTTTAGTTCCTTGCAAAATGGCTTTACTTATTCCCTCTGTAAGCAATACGGCAATATCCAAACTCCCAGTTTCTAAGCCTTTGATCATTTGCCCCGTTCCTCCGGTCATATCCGACCAGTGTAGAGAAACGTTTAAGGGGTCAAACGCTTTCTCTTCAATGGCAACTCGCCACGGATAGTTAAAATGCTCCGGTACACCACCAATTTTAAACTTTTTCATCGAGTTCGTTGAATTGTTTTTCAAAAAGCGTTTTATATGTCCCCTCTACAGAAAGCAAGGTCGAATGCGTCCCTGTTTGGATAATTTGACCTTTTTCCATTACATGGATTTGATCGGCTTGTTGAATGGTTGATAAGCGGTGTGCAATGATGATAGATGTTCTATTTTTCGTTACTTCAGCAATGGCTTTTTGTATGAGGATTTCGGATTCACTGTCAATACTAGACGTTGCTTCATCTAGAATTAATATAACCGGTTCATAAACCATGGCACGAATAAACGCCAGCAACTGCCGCTGTCCTACCGATAGTACTCCGCCACGTTCGCCAATGATGTAATCATAATTTTTAGGAATTTTCATGATAAACTCATGCGCACCTATTTGCTTGGCGGCCATAACAACTTGTTCTCTTGTAATGGCCGGATTTCCTAGTGTAATGTTGTTATGGATTGTATCGGAAAATAAAAATACATCTTGCAATACAAATCCAATATATTTATTGATTTCACTTCGATTCAATTGATTCAAATCTATCCCATTGATCGTAATCTTTCCGGAATTAATTTCATAAAAACGACCAATTAGGTTTATAATGGTTGTTTTTCCAGATCCAGTTGCACCAACAAATGCCGTGGTCTTCCCAGCGGGGATTAAGAGGTTAAAGGCGCTTAGTAATGGAGTATCAGATGAATAAGAAAAGGATACATTGTGAAATTCAATGTCCCCATTGCTGAAGGTTGTTGGATGTTCTTCATTCGGTTCAACTTCATCTTTTTCGTCCAAGATTTCAAATAAGCGTTCTGCTCGAACAACCCCTCGTTGGAAAATATTAAACTTGTCTGCCAATTGCCTTATCGGCCTGTAAAGTTGATTGATCCACAAGGTAAAGGCAATGATTTCACCGTACAATTGCGTTAATTGTTGTTGGCTTCTGCCTTCTACCATCATAGCTCCCCAAACCAATAAGAAGGCGATTGACAAGGAACTTAACAGTTCAACAACTGGAAAAAATATCGAATTTGCCCATACGGCACTGATGTGTGCATCCCTGTGTTTTTCATTAATTGATTTGAACGCCATGGCCTCTTTTTCTTCATGGGCAAAAAGTTGAATTAAACTCATACCCATAAGGTGTTCCTGCACGAAGGTGTTTAGGCGTGAGACTTGTGTTCGTTCACTTTGAAATGATTTTTTCATCGCTTTAGCGAAAATTCTGGTAGCGAAAATCAGTATGGGAATAGGGATTAATGTTAATAAACTCAAGCGCCAATCCACCCAGAACATAAAACCAAGAATAGCAATTAGCGATAGTAAATCACCAAAGATTTCCATGAGTCCAGCAGAAAATACTTCAGAAATTGATTCTACATCAGATACTACCCGAGTTACCAAGGAACCTACTGGTGTCTTGTCAAAATACCGCGTTTTAAACGATAATACGTTATTAAAAACGCGTGTCCTTAGGTCACGAATTACGGATTGAGCAAGTAAATTAGAAGTGTATGCAGAGGCCCAGATAACTACCGTTTCAATAAGGAGAATTCCCAATACCCCCAATAAGGCAACCATTAATTTGGATGAGTTCTGTTCCTTAACGATAAATTGATCTACTGCTTTTCCGATAAGGTAAGGCCTCAAGGGCCCTAGCACAGAAAGTGTGATTACGGCAACCAAGGCAAAAACAAATAACTTTTTGTAAGGTCTAACGAATGCAATAAGTCGAAAAAATGAATTCGCGGATACCCTTTCTTTCATGGTACAAAAGTACCGAAAACCATCTTCAAATTTATCGAATAGGAACGCCTCGCGAACTTAATTGTATATTTTTCGAACTTTTTTCTAACCCAAAGGTGAATTTAGTTCCTATGCCTACCGTACTGAGCATGGTAATATTCTGACCGTGAAGTTCTAGGATATGTTTAACTATAGATAGCCCCAATCCTGTTCCGCCTTCATGGCGATTTCTACTCTTCTCAACGCGATAGAATCGTTCAAACAATCTAGGCCAATGTTTGGGGTCTATACCAATACCGTTGTCTTTTATCTCTACAAGAATTAAATGGTCTATGGCTTCAAGTGTTATAACCGTTGATCCGTTTTCATTTCCATATAGAATAGAGTTCTTTACGAGATTGGTAATCACTTGACCAATTTTATTTCGATCACCAAGCACGAAAATATTTGAATACTCCTTTTTTAATTTTAATTGAATTCGTTTCTCTTTCGATAGAAATTCGAGGGAATCGAGCGATTCTTTGATTACATCCACTAGATCAAAGGGTCGCATATCAATCGTGAGTTCAGGATTTTCCAAGCGCGTAATCGCATCTAAATCTTCAAGTAATTGAATCATGCGATCACTTGCTTTAGATGCTCGTTGAAGAAAATTCATGGCAATCGCTTCATCATCAATGGCACCGTCAATAAGCGTATCTAAATATCCTTGAATTGCAAATACAGGTGTTTTTAACTCGTGGGCAAGGTTACCTATAAATTCTTTTCTAAAAGAATCTTGAGATTTCAACTGTAAAATTTCTTTCGTACGGTGATTGGATACTTGGTTGACTTGTTGCTCTGCTTCATCAATCATTTCATTCAGACGATGGCCTTTAATCAATGGTGGATTTTGAAGGTTTTTAAAGAGGTGATTAAGTCGTTTTTGTAAGAATATTTTGATGCCGAAATAGAGCACTAGAAAGGTTATTACTCCTAAAAAAAGGGATAACACAAGTGCAGAGATCACTGGACTAAATGGGAGGTTTAAGCTGGCTACTTCGAACCAAAACGCCAAAAGTGCCACGAGGGCACTAATTAAGGCAAGTAAGTATTCTGGTTTTAACTGTTTCATTTTCGGTTAAACGTATATCCAACCCCTTTTATGGTACGAATATACGATTCTCCAAGCTTTTCACGTAGTTTTCTGATGTGTACATCAATTGTTCGTTCGCCAACGATGGTTTCGTTTCCCCAAACAATGGTTAGGATCTGTTCGCGATTGAATACTTTGCCAGGACGGCTAGCTAACAATTCTAGTAGTTCGAATTCTTTTTTAGGAAGTTGAAGCTCCTTATTGTTAACCACAACCACAAATTTTTCTCGATCAATTACGATTCCCGCCGATTCATGCTCTTCTTCAACAGTTCGTTCAGGGTTTATTCTACGCAATAAGGATTCTAATTTACTAATGAGTAAACGTGGTCTTATCGGTTTGCTTATGTAATCATCTGCCCCTGCTTCAAATCCTGCGATTTGAGCATAATCTTCCGCTCTTGCAGTTAAGAATGCAATGATTGGTTGGGCAAGCTGCAAGTCTTTTCGAATAATTTGACACGCTTCAATACCATCCATTTGAGGCATCATTACATCCATCAAAATTAAGGAAGGACTTAATTGGTGCGCTAACTTTACTGCTTCCTCTCCGTTGTTTGCAGTAAATACGCGATATCCTTCTTTTCGAACAGTATAAGATAGGAATTCTAGGATGTCTGGCTCGTCATCAACGATGAGTATGGTATGTCCTTTACTGTTTTCCATGGTATAAAAAAAAAGGGGGCCAATGGCCCCCTTAGTGAATCAATATTAATTAGTTACGATTAATTTACGAACGCTAGTTCCTTTGTCTGTAGAAACTACTACTTGGTAAATTCCGTTAGCCACTTGGTTTAAGTTAATTGTTGCTTCAGTTGAATTTAATACTGTTCTACCGAACGCATCGATAACAGTTACTAATTCCAAAGATGCACCAGTTAATGCTACATTGAATGAAGTTGTAGCTGGATTAGGCACCAAGCTTAATGCAACTCCTGGTAATTCATCTAAACCTACTGCGATACTTACAGTAAATGTGGTTACATCACTACAGTTTCCATTGGTAGCTGTAAGTGTTACGGTATAAGAACCATTTGCTGCATACGCATGTAATGGAGCAGCTGCACTTGAGTTGGTCATGTCACCAAAATCCCAAGAGTATGAAGTAGCTCCTGTAGAAGTATTTGCAAACGTAGCAACGTTTCCATTCGTTGTAAATGAACCAGCTGCTGTAGGGTTAGCATTGAAGGTAATGCTACTTGGTGTAGACGTTCCAACACCATTACATGCATTAGCATTCGTTGTTGTAACGGTAATTCCTGGTGTAGTTGATGTAACTGTAATGGATTGAGTCGTTGCACCTGTAGACCATACATATGAATCAGATGTAGATGCCGTTAAGGTTACAGTATCCCCATCACATGCTTCAACCGCTGATGCTTGGATCGTTGGTACTGGGGCATTACTTACACTTACGATCGTTGGTAATGAAGTAGAAGAACAACCGTTAGCATCTGTGTGAGTTACCGTGTAGGCGCCTGTTGCATTTACAGAAATCGTTGCAGTATTTGCGTTAGTTGACCATACGTTTCCGTTGTTGTAAGAAGAAGTTAAGTTAACTGAGCTTCCTGAACACAATGAAGTAGATCCACTTGCAGAGATTACCGGTGTTGCCGGACTTGCGTTAACTGTAACTGTAATCATAACTCGAGGACTTTCATCACCTGCTGCATTTTTTTGACTCACATAAAAGTTGAATGTTCCTGCATTAGAGGTAGAAGGTACTGGAGCCGTTGTTGAACCAACACCACCTGTAGCGGCAGCATACCAATATAAGGTGTTTCCACCGATTGCTGTAGCGCTTAATGCAGCGGCCATAGCACCTTGACAATAGGTAAGGTTAGCAACTCCTGGAGCAGCTACAGAGAAGAACTTTGGATTAGTAAAAGTTGCACCGTTAGCGGCAACAGAACCTACATTTAAACGAGCATCTGGAGTAACTCCAAGCGCGGTAAATAAATTAACCCAGTTGATTTGACCAATGGTTTCTGTAGAATCATTTCCATCTGCTGTCCAGAAAGACTGATAGAATACGGGTGTTACACCAGAAGAAAGGATGGTGTTTGTACCGTTTGTGAAGTTAGTTAAACTGTTGTTTGAAAATACTAAAGAATCTCCGTTAACATTAGCAACTACTGCAGTACCTTCAATAGACAATCCTTTTTCCCAACCAACTACTAAAGAGTTGAAACAAGAAGTAGCTGTATTTCTTCGTAAACGGAATGCTTTTTCAAATTTCTCACCTACAGGTAGCGTAAT
>JBEIDV010000088.1:0-7869 GCA_040383285.1 Crocinitomicaceae bacterium
CAACACGTCAAAGCAACAACCTGGAGTTATTTCAATTCAGCGAATTGTTTGGGCAAAGAAAGGCGCTGCTTCTTGGTCATAAAAAACAGCTTACGTTTCGCACGCAAGATTTATCCCATTTTCATTTAAAGTCGCGTAGTTTAGAACTTGAATTGCTCACAAAATCCTTTTCGAAAGACGAAATTCAACACAATACAGATTACATCATCCATGAAATAACGTTTGAAAATGACATAGAAAAAGCTTTTGCTTATGTTGGACGCTGGTGTCGTGGGTTAATTTATACGGAACAATACCCACTCCTTCAAGACCATATCGCTTGGAAAGAACAGTGCATCGCCTTGCTTCAGATTCGAGAAGTTAACAAAGAATTTCAAGCCGTAATTTACACCTTTCTTGCGCTCACGTATGGGTATCATGGAAGCTTAGCATTTATGTATAACGGAGAATGGGAGAACGCTAAACTTGAATCGAAATTATTATTATCCCTGGCATTCAAACAACACGATGCGTTTAAAATCTACAAGCGTTTGTTGGGTTATGTTTGATGATTCGCGTTTAGTGTTTTGTTGGGTATGAAACATATTCACTGGAGCATTCCGAACAACCACAGGGGCACTTTGTTGCCAACGCCATTATCAATATCTATCGCAAGATATGAACTTGGAACCCCTTTAATCTGCTGAAAGTTTTTATGGGGTCCCCCTACCTCAAAGGTGTATTTTTCGTCTACCATAAAATCACCGAATTTGGAAGCCGTTACCTGATGGAGTTGACTTACCTGATTGAAAAAAAATGTTTCTCGAACCGAACCAATATTTGCTTTTCCATCAGCAAAAAGGTAAACAAAATTGGTGTTTTCTAGAAATATCTTTTCCGGTTTTTGCAAATAGCTTAATTTCTCATGTTCTGCATTCAGGAGCTTAATGATTTTAGCTTTGTCCAACAAATCCAAAAGCCTCAAAATAGTATTACGAGGTGCCTCCAAGCGCTCGGAAAGTTTCGAAATATTTGGCGTAAATGGAACGGATTGACTAATCACATGAAGTAATTTTTTCATGGTACGAACGGTGGTGTAATTCAATTCTTCGAACGGTGCAATATCAATATCGATGACCAAATTGATGGTCTCCGATAGCTTTTGAGCGTAAACCGATTTGTTCTCCTTGTAAAATGGAAAATAGCCTTGTTTTAAGTAGTTATTAAAATCCTTTCTGAACGAAAATTGGTCTAATAAATCTGCGGTAATTTCATGATGACGCGTTATAACGGTTTCCAAATCCAGCGCTTGAATCGATAGTTTTTTTTCAAACTGTAAATACTCCCGAAACGTAAGCCCTTGCAAGTAATAAACGACTGCCCTTCGCGATAAATCCGCTTGGCCTTTGGATACCTCTAGGATGGACGATCCGGTAGCGACCAGATGAATATCCTCGAAATCGTCGTATAGCTGTTTCAAATCCTTTGACCAAAACTGATACCGGTGCACCTCATCCATGAAAAATGCGCGAAAACCCAAGGCATAACACTGTTCAACTACCGTCACCAGTCGATTGCTTTCAAAATACAAATCGTCCAAGCTTAGATAAATCCCCTTATCTCCACACTGCTTTAGACGCTGTAATAGCATGGTTGTTTTCCCAACACCCCGATACCCTAACAATACAATTAAACGTTCATTCCACTGAATACCGTTGAATATTAAGCGTTTGGCTTTTTCACTCACAGAAGCCAATTTTTTCAAGGATTTTGCTAATAACACCTCCATTGAGTAGTTTTTTTATTAATCAAAAATACAAATTAGTTTTTTAATAAAGCAATTTTAATAAATACTTTTTATATAAATCAAAATTGTAAAATGCTTTATATAAAAAGCAAAGTGGTCTTATTAAAATTCAACTTGATTTCTGCGCCTGTGAATTGGGTGCTCATCCCGTTCCTCGGTTCCGAGGAACGGGAACGATTGATTTTTTATTCCAAAATTTAGAGGGTTTTATACACCTCATCCAATTGCTTGGAAACGGCTGCATAACTAAAATGCTCCATCGCATAGGCACGAAGCGCCTGCGCGTCAAAATGTTTTCCATTTAAGACCTCTAACATGGCTTGGGTGAGTTGGTCTTCGTTGCGTGGTTCGATCAAGATGCTATTTTCCGCATGCGCAAATTCTGGAATCCCATTGACTGCAGTAGCAATTACCGGAACCCCACTCATCCATGCTTCAGGTATTACGCAGGGAAAATTCTCGAAATTGCTGAACAACACCAAGGCCTTGCAACTGTGCAAAAACGCTGCAATTTCTTGGGTTTCCATGGTTCCATGAAAAAACACGAAACGGTCGAGTAAACCCAATTCACTCGCCAAGGCTTTTGCCTGCGTGGCATCCCCATCGGTGATGATGTGAAATTCAAAGTCTTGCGTCGTTGTTGATAATTGCTTCACCGCCCGCAACATCCCATGGACATTCTTTGCGGCCTCATACAAGGTAGAAATATGCACCAAGCGCTTACTGGCAGTTGATTCGTTCGGTAGGGTAAATATCTCCTCGTTCACCACATTCGGCAACACCTGATACGAAGTTCCTGCCAAGGTTTTAATGCGATCTCCTAAATTCGCACTCACGGGTAGAATCGCTTTCGCCAGCTGATATATTGGAATCATGCGCTTAAGCATCCACTTGGGATAGGCGTTTGGTCCGTCGTGCAAGCCGCTCGCATGCTCCGTGATCACAAGCGGAGTTCTTGGAAAGTGCCGTTTAACCAATAATCCCAAGGGAAAAACAACATTCAAGTGCAACACATCGGGTTCACCAGCCAATTGACGGTACGTACTTACTCCCAAGGCTAGCGCCTTTCTAAATCGAGCATACTGCACTAAACGCTTAAAGAGACCTCTTGCTTTTGGATAAAATACGCGTAACTCTGACAAGTTTTCACGGGTTGTTTTTTCTACCATAAACTCCCCTCCTTCCCTAGATTGAACTGAAAGTGTGGTTACATGATTAGATTTTGATGCTGCTTCCGCATGCTTTTGAATGAAATTACCTAAGGTGGGATTGCTTGGATTCGGATACCAAGAAGCTAAAAACAATACGTTTTTAGGCGTACTCATTAGGCTAAGGCAACAGCAAAGGCAGAAAACACTTGTTCCAACGCAAAATCAATTTCTTCTTTGGTCGTGTATCTAGAAAAGGAAAAGCGAACATTTGGACGGCTCATATCTGCACCAATCCCCTCCAATACATGCGATCCTTTCGTTGCTCCTGAAGTACACGCACTGCCGCCGCTTACTGCTACACCTTTTAAATCTAAGGTAAACAGCAGCATGCTGGCTTTATCCGTTGCTGGAAAACAAACATTCAATACCGTGTAGAGTGAACCCTCGGGAGAGGTATCTCCATGAAATAAAAGATCAGGAAAGTGCGCTTTCAATCGCTCCATCATATAAGTTTTTAAGCCTTGTACGTGTTCCTGATGCGCATGTACATCCTCATATGCTAAATCAAAAGCTTTAGAAAGGCCAACGATTCCAGAGATATTCTCTGTTCCTCCACGAAATCCACGCTCCTGTGCCCCACCTAAAATCATAGGCGTCATTTTTATACGCTTATTCACATACAAGAATCCAATGCCTTTTGGTCCGTGGAATTTATGCGCTGCACACGCAAGAAAATCAATATCCAAGGCTTTCAAATCAAAGGCATAATGCCCCATGGTTTGCACCGTATCGGAATGAAAATATGCCCCGTGTGTTCTACACAAGGTAGCCACCTGTTCCAAGGGTATCAAGGTAGCGATCTCGTTGTTGGCATGCATTAAAGAAACTAAAGTTGGAATGGGTTCTTTCAGTAAACGCTCTAATTCCATCAAATCAATGTGACCTTGATTATCAAGACTTAAGTTATGCAACTCAACCTTAAATCGATCGCGGTACATTTCCACCGTATGTCCAACGGCATGATGTTCAATCGAGGTGGAGATAATGCGTTTTACTCCTAATTCTTGTACCGCAATGTGGCAAGCCAAGTTATCGGCTTCCGTTCCACCAGAGGTAAAGAACAATTCGGAGGGCTGGCAATTCAGGTGTTTTGCGATGGATCGACGGGAAGTTTCAACTAAGGCTTTTGAGGCACGGCCATATGAATGTGTAGAAGATGGGTTTCCAAAATGATTTCGCAACACATCACACATTGCATCCACTACTTCAGGTGCCATAGGCGTTGTAGCTGCATTATCTAAATAAACCCGCATACCATTTGTTTTTGCGAAGATACAAAATCAAATTCTTTCTTACCTTCGTATCCATGCAACGTATTTTTCTAGTCTTAGTTTTAATTGGGGTATTACAAGCCAATGCCCAAGATAACAGAAGGTACAATCCCGCAGGGATGCTTTCATTGGGTGGTCGCACTACGGTTAGTTTATTCAACGACCATGAAAACGAAATGACAGGGACCGGTGTCGGTGGTCAATTTCGCTTACGATTTTCCGATGCCGTGAACACCGATTGGTTTTTTGATTACATCACCAGCGACATCTTAAATTATGCCCATCGCACCGATTATCACATCGGTTGGAGTGTCTTATTTTATCCGATAAACAACCTTGACTATTTCCGTCAAAAAGAGGAATTTAAACCTAAATTTCGTCCGTACATATTGGCTGGTCATTGCTTTGATTATTCAAAGATTGAAGCGAAGGTAAGTCCGTTGGATGGACCCATGTCGGCCGAACGTTGGAGTTCTGCGGTACAAGCTGGACTTGGAACACACCTGGAATTATCTCCAAGGTTTGACATTTCTCTTACCGGGCAGTACATGATGCACTTAGGTAATCACATTGAAACCGAATATGATTTTACTACAGGTGCACTGAGTTTTCATGAACACAAGGGAGCATCCTTGGCGGGACATGTGTTGGTCACCTTAAGTTTAAACTATAAAATTGCCAAGCTATGGGGATTCACCAGAAGATAATTGGCCTATTCTTACTCGCAAACACCCTGGTATATAGCCAAGTAAAACCATGGTCACATTGGTCAATCCAATCAAGCTATTTTCAGCCTTCCTTACTTCGCGCCAGCGCTACCATTTCCCCTACGCGTTTCTATACCCAACAAACTACCGTAGCCTTGATCAATGGGTTTGTAGAATATGTGTTAGAAAACCGCATTAGTGTTCGAGGAGAAGCAAACATTATGGCTCCAAATGGAAAACTTTTGTACACCAATTCACCCGAAAAATTTCCACGAAACTACACCTCCATATATGCTGGGTTTGGTTATCATTTAGGTAAAAGGAATTGGAAATTTGATCTTCATGCCGAACCGGGAATTGCAATATCAGAAATGGCTCAACAACCGTTTTTAATCGTTCCAGTAGCATACCAATGGAGTGTTAGCCCCTCGTATATGCTTAAAGGAGGTACAAGTTTTTATATTTCAAAATACTGTCACTTTTTCGCGGAAATAAATTACAGCAATGGATGGATTCGAAAAACACCATTAACGTCTGTTTCCATCGCCCAATATGGCATTAGTGCCGGACTTGGATTTCACGTGCTTACGAAAAAGAATTAGGAGTAAATACTCCTTATTTCAAGGTACTCGGACAAACATAAGCGGTCTTCGGTAGAGAAGTTTTTGACAAAGCTCCAAAACCACCAATAACATCTTTTACGTGATGATATCCACGTGCTTTCAAAATCGATGCAGCGATCATACTTCGGTAACCTCCCGCACAATGCAGCACTAATGCTTTATCTTTTGGGAATTCGACCATACGCTCGTTGATATAATCTAAGGGAATGCTTGGTACATCCGCTAAATGTTCTGCATCGTACTCGCCTGGTTTACGTACATCGATGAGCACTTCATCAGAACCCAATCCTTGTTCAACCTGAGAAGCCTCTATACGATTGATTGTATCTAATTCCCCATCCCACGCTTGGATTCCTCCGTTTAAATAACCTAATACGTTATCGTAGCCCACTCTGGACAAGCGTTGGACGGTTTCTTCTTCCTTACCTTCCGAAGTAATCAAAACAATGGGTTGCGTTACACTCGGAATCAAGGCACCTACCCAAGGAGCAAATTGTCCTTCCAATCCAATAAAAATGCTTCCCGGAACAAATCCATGAGCAAACTCAGCCGCAGGACGCGTATCCAAGAATAACACATCGTCATCCATTGCCCGAAGCATCTCTGAACTCATGGGGGTTAAGCCTTTAGACAGGACTTCCTCATAGGGTTGATACCCCAATTTATTCATCGCGACATTTTGTCCAAAATACGCCGGCGGGGGTAATAAACCATCGGTAACCTCCTTGATGAATTCCTCCTTGGTCATGTCTGCCCGTAGGGCGTAATTCGTTTGTTTTTGGTTACCCAAAGAATCAAACGTTTCCTTCGACATGTTTTTACCACAGGCACTCCCCGCGCCATGGGCCGGGTAAACGGTTATGTCATCCGCTAGGGGCATAATCTGATTTCTCAAGGATTCGAATAAGGTGCCTGCTAATTCTTCTTGAGTCATGGAAGCTGCCTTTTGCGCCAAATCTGGACGGCCCACATCACCGATGAACAAGGTGTCTCCGGAAAACAAGGCGGTTTCTTTTCCCTCCTCGTCGGTCAATAAATAACAGGTAGATTCCATGGTATGCCCGGGGGTATGGAGCACTTTAATACTGCATCCACCAAAGGATAATACTTCCCCATCCTTGGCCGAATGGAATTCAAAACTCGGAGCTGCGTTTGGACCATAAACGATTGGAGCACCGGTGGCCTTAGAAAGATCAACATGACCAGAGACGAAATCTGCATGAAAATGCGTCTCTAAGATATACTTCAAGGCAACGTTATCCGCAGATAATCTATTCATGTAAGGCGCGGTCTCCCGCAAGGGATCGATAATAATTGCTTCACCCTTGGAAACAATATAATAAGCTCCTTGAGCTAAACACCCGGTATAAATCTGTTCAATTTTCATAATGCAAAGATACGTTAAAACTAATGTGCGGAAGGGGAAGCGAAAAAGAGCTCTTTAACGATAATATAAATCCCCATGACTAAGACAAACCATCCAAAGCCGACCTTTAATCGTTCACCCGCAATGCGTTTAGCTAAGATTGAACCAATAAAAATTCCAACAATCGCCAAACCAGAAATCAGCAATAACAGGGGCCAATCCATGGTGGTTTTACCTAAATCTCCGGTGAAGCCAATTAAGGACTTTGCAGCGATAATTAACAAAGACGTTCCAACTGCTTGTTTCATCGGTAGTTTACTCAAAATCACAAGTGCCGGTATAATTAAAAAGCCTCCCCCCGCACCAACTAATCCAGTAAGTAATCCCACGATTGTCCCTTCCGCAATAATCATCGGATAATTAAATACTTGAGGACCTTGATTTGCGCTGTCTTTTTTTGGTTTTCGAATCATGGATACGGATGCAAAGACCATAAGAACGGCAAAAAGCAACATCATCATGAGGGGTTTCGTGAATTGGAATTCACCCAAGGAAAACAAGACCTTAGGAATCAAGGGAACAAGAAAGAAACGTGTTAAAAACACAGCAGCTATGGAGGGCACACCAAAAATTAACGCCGTTTTGAAATTAACTTCCCCTAAACGATACTTAGGAAACACGCCTACTAGGCTTGTAGCACCAACAATAAACAAGGAATACGCGGTGGCACTCACCGGGTCCACATGAAAAAGGTAAACTAACACCGGCACCGTTAATATAGACCCGCCTCCACCGATTAGCCCGAGTGAAACACCAATTACCAACGACGCGAGATAGCCAAAAATTTCCATGAAACAAAGGTAGGTATTGAAATTGAATTAGATTGTCGCAAAAGTTACACAAGC
>JBEIDV010000089.1:0-7815 GCA_040383285.1 Crocinitomicaceae bacterium
CCCCTTTCCTGAGAACATTCAGCGTTGCATGGATTCTTGGAAGAAAGTAATGCCGGATTATGAAATTATCAAATGGGATTTAACCAATACACCCATGGAATGTGACTTTGCCCAAAAAGCCATGAGGGAACAACAATGGGCCTTTTTATCCGATTACGCCAGATTGAGAATTTTGTATGAACAGGGGGGTATTTATTTGGATACGGACATGCTCGCAATAAAGCCCTTAGGTGATTTGTTGAATGAACAAGCATTTTGGGGCAGGGCGAACAACGGCATGGTGGAGCCAGTAGTCATAGGTGCTGTCAAAAATCACCCTACGATTAAGGCGTGCCTTGATGTATATTTGAACAAAAATGCGGAAATCACATACAAGGAAATTCCACTTGAAATTCGCCCTGTATTTACTGCCCTTGGTTTGGATGAGGATAACCATTCTACGCAACACATGGGAGCTAATACCATTTACAGTTACGACTATTTTTGTCCAATGCCTTTTGAGCAAGCCGACAGTTTGGACCCTTTGGCATTTAAGACTAAAAACACCTATGCAGTTCATTTATGGAACGCAGCTTGGTTTGATCCCTTTCGTTTTTTCTGGAATGGACGGCCCAAGAAAGGCTGGCAAGCAGTTTGGCAAACGGTTCGAAAGAATCCATTTCAGGGCTGTGCGTTCTATCGGAGTGTTCTGTTTCATCTCCGCCGTTGTTTATGGTTTAAGTTTAGTAAACAGAAGAATAGTTATTTATGAGAAGATTTCTGTTGTTTTTTTTTAGAAGGTGGTCAATATTAAATAAACTCCACAGGAATTTACCCAAGACCTATGCGTATTTAGAGACAAAAGATAAATACTCTACTATTTATAATTCGGATCTAGAGCAAGTAACGTTTAATGTAATGTTAGAGGATAGGATTGAATTAGAATTACACGAAGTCACCATCCCCGAAACGAACATTTATCACTTAACTGATATACATATTTTTGTTGAAAACGGATCAATCATGGATTCAAAGAAAAAACTATACTTGAACACATACATGGGTAAGGATCCGATTCATTATAATTTTTTCTATAATTTGGATTTTTTAAAGGCTCCTTTTCGTGTCGCTGAAGGGACTTTTTTGCATGCGCCGACAAACTATTGGCATTTCCATGTAGAATTTTTAGCAAGGGTGATTTATCTGTTGTCTAATTATCAGAACATCTCCGTTTACACCAATAAATTTCAAAACCAATGGCAACGAGACGTTATTGAATTATATAAAATAAAAACGAATCGAATCATCGAAATCGACGTCGATAGGCCATACCTTTCTTTTGAAAAATTTGTGTTTTGTGACTTTTTAGGTACGAAGTATTTAGGATTCAACTCAAGGTTTTCTACGAAAATTCTGAAAACAGTCGTTAATAAAATTGTACTAAGAAAACCTTTGACACGAAGAATTTATATTTCGAGAAACAGGGCTAATTCTAGAAAAATATGTAATGAGCTTGCACTGTTTGAATTGCTTTCGCAATATGGTTTTGAATACATAGAACTTGAAAAATTTAACGTAGATCATCAATACAAACTCTTCTCGGAAAGTGAGGTAATTTTTGCCCAACATGGTGCGTGCCTAACCAATATGCTTGCAGTTTCTGGGGCAGTAGTAATCGAGCTTTTTAATTCCGATTGGCCTATGAATATGTACGCTTTAATGGCTTTAGAAACGAATAATATTTATTACCGTATTTATAATCAGGAATTCAATGGAAATAATCCGCAATCAGCCGATTATATTGTTGATATTCATCAAATTGAAAGCCTGTTTGAACAAATTAACATTGGAAAACTAAAATGATAGGATTACTTAGTTGGAGGATTAAAAGTCGCATTGAAACAGCTCTTCAAGGGCTTCCAATGTTTCAAAATTTATTAACCAAATTTGTTGATAATCTCCCCGAGGATATTTTTTTTGTTGAAATTGGGGCAAACGATGGTATTGATTTCGATCCAATTTATCAAGCAGTAATAAAGAAAAAATGGAGTGGAGTATATATTGAGCCGCAGAAATCCGTGTTTCTGAAACTTCAATCCAATTTTCACGGACGTGAAAATATTTTCTTTGAAAATATTGCAATTACGAAAGAAGAGATGTTCGTCGATTTATTTAGCCCAAATGAAGAAATAACCAACGGAAATTCACTCATCGCCTCCATGCACATGAATAAAGGAGTTTTACGACATTTTACTGAAAGTGAATTACGTAAAGAAACCGTTCAAGGAAAGCCATTTCAATACATCATCGATAAATATGAATTGAAAAATAAAAAACGAACACTTTTACTCATTGATGTTGAAGGGTTTGAAAAAGAAGTCATAGAATCAATTAATTTTAATACATATAAACCGGATTACTTGATATTTGAACATGCTCACTTAACATATGACATTCATCGGGAAATAAATGCGAGTTTAGTAGACGTCGGGTATAAAATTTACCTCGATAAGATGGATACCTTAGCCATTTTAATTAGTAAATAATTCGAAATATGTTTTCCATCGTAATACCGTGCTATAATCGTGAAAAATTTTTGACTCGGAGTATAACGAGTATTTTATCACAAAAATTTCCGATATGGAAATTGGTAGTGGTTGACGATGGCTCAACAGACAACACAAAAGAGGTCGTAGCAAGTTTTAATGATCCACGCATCTCGTATATTTATCAAGAAAACGCAGAACGCAGTGCAGCACGTAACAAGGGTATTGCGCACTCCACGGGAGAGTGGATTTGCTTCCTTGACAGCGATGATGAATACCAACCCGATTATCTTCAGGAATTAGCTAAATTCATCGAGAATCAAAAACCTTCGCCCGGCTTGATTGCTACAGGCTTAATCACGCAACAAGGACAAATAACCAAGAAGAAAGCTTTCTTAGCGCTACAAAAGAATGTTTTAGAGGAAATCGGGAGCAAATTTTTAATTCCAACACAGTGTTGTGTGCATCGTTCCGTCCTCGAAAAAGATCAATTTGATGTACGCTTTAGACTATGGGAAGACACCCACTTGTGGTTACGAATTGCTGCGCAATATCCTGTTTATCAAATTGAAGAATATACGACCATTCAACATATTCACGAGCAAGGGACCGTGGTCCAAGGCATGAAAAAAATCAGTTTAATAGAAGTGGCGCAATACGTTTCAGCCATTCAAGACCTACGCGATAAGCACACGGCGCTTTTTGAAGGTAAATTACCCATGAACTATTTCAACTTTTACATCGATTCGAAGTATCGCATGTATTTGTATCAAGCGCGCCAGAACAAACAATTCCTTGTATCGTCTCAAATCTGGATCAAAGCTTGGCAGCATCGTCCGTCCGTGTATCTGTTCACGGAATGTCCTAAAATCGCACTAAACTACTTCAATATTGGTATACATGAGTGTTGAGAAACTTAACATTTTAATCGTTGCCTCTTGGTATCCAACCAAGGACAATCCAACAGTCGGCAGTTTTGTGCATGAACAAGCGCTTATGTTAAGAGATTTCGGACATCAAGTCACCGTGATTCATCCCTTTATGCTGGGTACCTTTGCAAGTTCGATTACTAAGCGTTCAACGGTTTCCTACACACAAGAAGACGGTATTCGTGTGTTACGAGTAGGTGTGGCTCCGCCATTGCCTTTTTTTCGTGCGATTTCTTATGCATATTGTTTCCATCGGGTGCTTAAGGCCATGAATACGTTTCAACTTGATCTAAAAGAATTTGTAGTAATCCACAGCCATGCCGCCTTTATGGGAGGCTACATTGCCATGAGATTGTCTCAGAATGTTGGAATTCCTTTTATCCATACCGAGCATGCATCGGGTTTACTTTATAATCCAAATCAATACACATCAACGGACAAGCGATTATTGCGAAGCATTTATTCAAGCGCGAAGCATGTTCTTTTTGTGAGTCACTATTCGTTGAGTAACACCCTTAATATCCTCGAAATTTCGGATTCCTCGCGGTTCTCTGTTGTTCCAAACGTAATTAATACAGACTTTTTTGAGGAATCAATAAAACGTGGTTCAAAGCCAACCAATTTCTTGATGGTAGGGGACTTCATACCGGTAAAAAATCACGAGTTATTACTTCGGTCCTGGATAACCGTTCAAACCAAATGTCCTGGAATAAAACTCACGCTAATTGGTGATGGAATAAATAGAATTGACCTCGCTAAGCAATCTCCGGAATTAAATATGGACTTCCTTATGATCTTACCACGGCTTGGTCGACAAGAATTGCGCGAGATGATGACAAGACACGATGTAATTCTTTCTTCGAGCGTAGTAGAAACGTTCGGACTAAGTATCGCTGAAGCCCAGGCCTTAGGAATTCCAGCCTTAGTAACAAATTCAGGAGGCGTAACGGACATTGTTACACCGGAAACCGGAATGGTAACAGCGCCAAATGCCATAGCCTTTGCAAAAGGAATGATGCAGATAATCGAATCGTATGATACATTTGATTCGATGAGGATCCGTCAATTAGCTAAAGATCGCTTTGCTGCACCGGTTATCTTGAACCGGTTGAATTCAATATATCAGCAAGTTCTTTAAGGGATTTTGTATTTTTGAAACGTGATTAAAGTACTAATTCTCGCGTACGACTTTCCTCCCTACGTTTCGGTAGGTGGACTCCGTCCATTCAGCTGGTATAAGTATTTTCGGGAATTTGGCATCGATCCGGTGGTAATCACTCGGCAGTGGGGGAATTACTATGGAAATCACCTGGATTATATCGCACCGGGTACCAGCGCTTCCGAAATTATTGAAGAAAATGAATTGGGTACAGTCATTCGCAGTCCCTACCATCCAAATTTGAGTAATCGCATCTTACTGAACAAGGGGGAGTCTAAGTGGCGTTTAATTCGTAAGGTGAATTCTGCCTTCTTAGAGGTCGCTCAATTTTACATACCGGTGGGACCAAAAATTGAAGTGTATCATGCCGCAAATCGATATTTGAAGTCAAACAAAGTTGATCTTATTCTTGCCACCGGAGATCCATTTGTATTGTTTCATTATGCCAATAAATTAAGTAAAGAATATAACACGCCATGGATTGCTGATTATAGAGATCCCTGGTCTCATCACAAAGAAAATACCCGGACATTTTTTGTAAAGTTATGGTTGAAGTCGCTTGAGAAACGCATTGTAAGTCAGTCGCTTTACGCAACTACCGTTTCAACATTCGTCCAGGAGAAAATAAACGGAATTTTACCAAAACTACCCATGGAGATTATCCCGAATGGATATGATCCGGATGCCCTTGCTGCGGTGCATGATATTACACCACAAAACAAGGTGTTGCGTTTTGCTTTTGTTGGAACGATTTATGAATGGCATCCACTGGAGTTATTTTTAGAACAACTCCATTTATTCAAGAAAAACAATGAAATCTCTTTAGAGGTGAACTTCTATGGTACGAATAAAACAACATGGATTAATGAGTTTATTCGCAGTAAATGCCCGAACTTGATTGGCACAGTGAATACCTACAGTAAAATGCCAAACCAAGCGTTGCTTAAAACGCTTGCTTCACACCATGTCATGATTCTGTTTAATTATTATTCCTATCTAGGCACTAAAATATTCGATTACTTGGCCATTAAAAGGCAAATTATTTTGTGTTTTGAGCAAGATCCTGTCGCTGAAGCGCTACGAAAGAGATATTTCTCAATAGAAGAATCGTCGAATGGGAACACTCAACTGCAAGCAGATGTATTGCGGAAAACGAATGGGGGAATTGTGGTAACGGATGCGGCACATTTACAGCGTGTATTAGCATCCCTACAGGAAGAGTTTTTGCGGACCGGGAACATTGCCTGTGATTCGCGAGACATTGAACAATATTCTCGAAGAATTCAGGTAGAACGATTAGCAAGCCTAATAAAATCAATTTCATCCCAATCATAACATGGATAGAAAGGTCGTGATTGTTGATTATGGCATGGGGAATCTTCATTCCCTTAAACGAATTGTGTCGTCCCATAATATTCCTGTGACAATTAGTAACAAGGCTTCGGAACTTTTGACCGCAACACATTTAATTCTACCAGGGGTCGGTCATTTTGGTCAAGCCATGGAACAACTTAAACGCAAAGAGTTAATCGAGGTCTTGAATTACCTTGCTTTGGAAGAAAAAAGACCGATTCTTGGTATTTGCCTAGGAATGCACTTGATGACATCTTTCAGCGAAGAAGGCGATTGTGAGGGCTTAGGTTGGTTTAAATGTAAGACCTTGAACTTACAAGCTCACACGGAACCAAGTATTAAAATTCCTCACCTTGGGTGGAACACCCTTGATGTAAAAAATGACCATAAGATCCTTGCCGATATTTCCGCTTCAGATGAAATGTATTTTGTTCATGGTTTTGGGGTTATTGAAGGGGTGAATGAAGAGGTATTATGTACTACATCCTATGGGATTGAATTTGTTTCTGGATTGTGTCGTAATAACTTGATTGGACTCCAGTTTCATCCCGAAAAAAGTCATGGAAACGGTCAAGTTATTCTTTCAAATTTCGTTAAGTCATGTATCGTCCACGAGTAATTCCATGTTTATTATTGCAAGGTCAAGGACTTGTTAAAACAATTAAGTTTTCTTCGCCTACTTATATCGGTGATCCGATGCATGCGGTGCATTTGTTTAATGAGTATAAAGCAGATGAATTGTTGTTGTTGGATATAAATGCAAGCCTTGAAAATCGGTGCATCTCAATCGATTTGGTAAGGGAAATTGGAGAGGAGGCAAACATGCCATTTTCAGTTGGTGGTGGAATTACATGCTTAGATCAAATTCAACAGCTGTTAGAAGCAGGTGCGGAACGTGTCGTATTAGGTTCAATAGCAGCCGTTAATCCAGCCTTTGTTAGGGAAGCCAGTCAACGTTTTGGGAGATCTACTATCGTTGTATGTATAGATGTTAAGCGTACTTTTCTGGGAAAACAAAAGCTTGTGTACCAAAATGCAAAAAAAACAGCGAATTCGGATATTTTTCAATTTGCTAAACAAATGGAAGCCTTTGGAGCCGGTGAGCTGTTGATTCAATCGGTAGACCGGGACGGTACATTTAAGGGACTGGATCAGGAGTTGCTATTTGAAATTACGCGCCAACTTTCCATTCCCATTACCGGTATTGGTGGGCTTAGTTCGACAGACGAAATAAAACGCGCACATCACACATTGAACCTGAATGGCTATGGTGCAGGCAGTTTGTTTGTATTTCAAGGAAAAAACCGGGGAGTGCTTATTAATTACCCATCCAGTGAAGAATTAAAACTTTTATTTTAACATAATTGTTAATTATGTGTAAAGATAGTGTTGTGGGAACTATCTTTGTGCGAAATTATGATTGAGCATCTTGTACCTTATCAACTTTGTAACCGTTGCGTAATGGATACCAGTGACCCTGGAATTTATTTTGATAAGGAAGGGAATTGCAATCACTGCAACGAATTTCTAAACAAACGCGCTAACTACAGTTATAAAGGCCTTGAAAGTGATCTTGCCCTAGAAAAGCTTGTTCAAGTGATTAAAATGAATGGTGTCGGAAAAGCTTATGATTGCGTTGTTGGGTTAAGTGGGGGTGTAGATTCATCCTATACTGCATGGAAAGCTAAAGAATTAGGACTAAGAGTCTTGGCTGTGCATATGGATAACGGATGGAATTCGATAGAGGCAAACCAGAATATTCGGAATATTGCAACTAAATTGGATATTGATTATGAATGTGTGGTGTTGGATTGGCAAGAATTTAAAGAAATTCAACGGGCATTTCTGA
>JBEIDV010000090.1:0-7646 GCA_040383285.1 Crocinitomicaceae bacterium
AACCCATATTCTAAGAGTAATTCATTTAAAAAGTCAACCGTATATTCCTTTCCAACCTCAATTTTCATGGTGTGATTCACCAGTTTTCGTTGGGTCGGCACTTTCTCGAATAAGGCTTCCGGATAGGTAACGATGAGCACTTTTTTATCTGAGTTCATGCGCTCTAATACTTCAGCGCGGTACACTACATTCGCATTATCTGTATCCTCTAATTGATAGGGATTTTTCATGGATGCAGGGAAGAACAATGCTTTTTCATTGCTACCACAAATTCCTTGTAAGTCATTTAAGAAATAGGCTGCTGCTTCTTTATCTTCAAGGACAAATAAGTGTTTTCCGCCTTTAACATCTGCTATTGCTGCTGCGTAAAACGCCAAGGATGAGCCAACTAAACCTTCCCATTGGAGCGCTTTTTCCCCACTACGCAATAAGTTTAGCGTTGCTGAAATTTCCGGAGATTGCTGAACAATCGAAAGCGCCGAGCGGTTTTCCATGCGGGGCTCAAAGGTAGGCAATCAAAAGAAAAAGAAAACGAATTATTTCAAAAAAGACATGGCTTTTTCCACCATTAGCTTGGAACCAACGAAGTACGGCACACGCTGATGTAGTGTTGTTGGAACAATGTCCATAATTCGCGTTTTTCCGGTGGTTGCTAAGCCTCCAGCTTGTTCGGCAAGAAAGGCTAGTGGATTACATTCGTACAATAAGCGCAACCTGCCTTCGGGTGATGCCTCCACGGCTGGGTAAATATAAATCCCCCCTTTAATTAGATTTCTATGAAAATCTGCCACTAAGGAACCAATATACCTTCCTGAATAGGGCATTCCTGTCTGGTTTTCTCTGCTTTGACAATACTGAATATACTCAACCAAACCGTGGTCGCATTCATTGATGTTTCCTTCATTCATTGCATATAAACGACCATTTTCTGGCATGTGCATGGAAGGATGTGAAAGACAATATTCGCCAATCGAAGGGTCGAGCGTAAATCCATGTACTCCATTTCCAGTGGTATAAACCAACATGGTAGAGGAACCATAAAGCACATACCCTGCGGCTACTTGTTCGGTACCCGGTTGAAGCATGTCTTCAAGGGTTGCTGGACCTCCTACTTCGGAAACTCTTCTGTAGATTGAAAAAATGGTTCCAATAGATACGTTTACATCAATGTTACTTGAACCGTCGAGCGGGTCAAACAGAACAACATACTTACCTTGTTTTGCCGCTTCAGAATCGAAGGCAACAAAGTCATCATTTTCTTCGGACGCAATGCCGCAAATAACGCCACTTGCCGAAAAGGCTTTAATAAATGTCTCATCTGCTACAACATCTAATTTTTGTTGGGCCTCTCCTTGAACGTTTATATTTCCTTGTGCACCAAGTATATGGTCTGCGAGGCCCGCTTTACGTACATCACGACTTATAATCTTAGAGGCAAGTGCAATATCATTAAGAATAGAAGTTAACTCACCGGTAGCAAAAGGAAAATCCTGCTGATTCAGCAGGATAAACTCATTTAACGTAATTATTTTTGACATTGAATTAAGTAAACCAATGGCCATAAATTTCTTGAACCTCTACCGGATTAAGAATTAAGGTGGGTATCAATGCATCATTTGTAATGATATATTGTTCATATTTTGCATTGAACACACTAAAAATATTGCTCCGATTAAGATTCATAATTGAAATCAAATCTGCATTAATTTGGCTAGCGTATTTAACCACCTCTTTTTCAAAATCTCGATGCGGTAATATTTTTGTATCCATTTCAATGTTTCGTTCTTTGAAGAATACTTCGCATACCGATTTATGATCTTCTAACTGAGCCTGAAGTTCTGGATCGGTTTCATCTGGCAATGCGATGTGTACCTTCGAGCCAAAATAATCCGCTAATTTGGCAACCGTTGAAAGTTTTTGACGCGTCTGAATGTGTAAATCCAAGGGCACAACAATCGATTTATATCCGCCTACTTTTACGGTTTTATCCTGCACAATTACAAAAGGAACTTGGGAACTAGTTACTACGCGTAAAGCATAACTACCTGTAATATGTTGCCAACCTTGCGCACCATGAGTACCCATAAAGATCAACTCAGATTGATGTTCAACCGCAAATTCAGAAATACTCTTAAAGATATTCCCAATGCGCACATTATTTGTCATGGTGATGCCATCCACGTGTTTAGACGCTATAAGCTCATCAATTTTATCCGTAGCGGAGTCAATTTCATCTTCGTTAGTGACAACGTGTAAGATATGAATTGTAGTTTTTGCTTTTTTTGCAGTTTCAATAGCGTGGTCAAGTGCCACATTAGCCACGGAAGTAAAATCGTGAGGTACAATGAATGACTTATGTTTCATAACAGTTTAATTTATACAAAAGTAAGCTAAAGCTTCAAGATTTAATAACTTTGGCCTGAGGAATTTAGATGATTTTAATCATGTTTAAAGCAATTAAAGCACACATATGAAAATTATTGGGCGACTAATTAAGAAAACTACCGAACTTGGTTATAAGCGAATTAATCGGAAACAGCTCAGCTATCAGCATCAGTTAAACACCCTTGTGGAGCTTCTAAGTAAGTCCCAACATACTGAATTTGGTTTTTTCCACGATTTCAAAACACTCTTAAAAAGTAAAGATGCCGTAAGTAAATTTCAAACTAGTATTCCAATTATGGATTATGAGGAGTTTTATTCCAGGTGGTTACAATATACCATTTCTGGAAAAAGTGATTGTACTTGGCCCGGTAAAATTAAATACTTTGCCTTATCCTCAGGGACCACAGGTAGCCCAAGTAAGCGCATTCCGGTAAGTATGGAAATGATCCGTTCCTTTCAGCGAAGCAGCATAAGACAGTATGCGATTTTACATGCGCTAGATTTGAATGAGGAATTTTTCAGTGCATCTGGACTCGCTGTAGGCGGTTCGAGCAAGTTAAAGAAAATCGGAAATCGATACGAAGGTGACCTCAGCGGGATATTAAAAAAACACACGTCCATTTTTGTAAAACCGATAACAAAACCAAGTAATTCAATCTCTGCAATTCCTGACTGGAATGACAAGCTTAATGCCATGGTTGAAAAAGCACCGCAATGGAATATTGGCATTGTTGCGGGTATACCAAGCTGGTGTATCATGCTCATGGAACGTATTATTGAACGATATAACCTCGAAACGATTCATGACATTTGGCCAAATTTCAGGGTATATGTACATGGTGGCGTTTACATGGACCCCTACATTGGACGCCTTGAAAAAATCTGTAGCAAAGAGGTTTTCCTACTGGATACCTATTTAGCCAGTGAAGGATATTTTGCATTTCAAACTTCCCCCAATGAAAAGGGGATGAAGCTTTTGCTTAACAATGGTATCTTTTTTGAATTTATTCCCTTCGATTCTAGATTTTTCAATGAAGAAGGGGAATTAATATCTAACTATAAAGCGCTCACTGTAAGTGAGGTAAAAGAAGGAGTGGATTACGCCTTAGTGATTTCTACGAATGCGGGACTATGGCGTTATTTAATTGGTGATTTGGTACGTTTTATTGATGTCCGTGAACACCGACTTATTATCTCAGGAAGAATCAAGCAATTCCTTAGTTTATGCGGCGAGCACCTTTCATTAGATAATATTAACCAGGCATTGACACACCTTAATACCCCCAACAGAGTCATTGAACCGGAGTTTACCATTTTCGTAAACAAAGAACAACAACATCATCATTGGTTTGTCGAGTTAGTGGATGAGAAAGCTGATCAACACGAATTAATTAAACGACTGGATAAACATTTGTCGGCATTAAATGATGATTATTATTCCGCTAGGAAATATAATCTTAAGGACCCTAAACTTACTTGCATACCTAAAGGAACGATCTATACCTATATGAAGTCCTTACAAAAACTAGGTGCCCAAAACAAAATGCCACGCGTATTAAATGAGGATCAAGCATCTCGTTGGTTTGATTTTTTAACGAAGCAGGGGGTGATCTAACGAATCTTTGATCGATTAAACAAAGAGGATTTTGTAAATGAATAAGAAAGAGAAAATTCAATTGAACTTCGATAGGCCCTGCTAATTTTTGCCAATTCAAGGTCATAGTTCATTCCTAATTGAAACCCTCCTAAATCAACTACCACTACCGGGGAAAGTGTGCCAGTAGAACTCACGTACATTCCTAAGTTAAAAAAAGCGTCATTTTTTAAGCGCGTTATGGAGGCGCTTTGTTTTAAAATCGCCTTAAAAAGCACCCCGTATCGACCCACATAATGTTTTCCTTGAAGCATTTGAATCGTTTTAAACTCAAGCGCTAAACCACTTCCTAAATTAAATTCGGATTCTAAATGGGCTCCTAATTTAACTTGAAGTCGATCATAGGTGAGTTCATTATATCTTAATTTAGGACGGGTAATATGCTGTGCAAAAACGCCAACATTTACATAGCGCTGTTGCAGTTGAGCTACACGGTTTCCTTTTGTTGAAAACGTATAAGAAAGCCCTGCCCCTGCATCTATGAAGCTAAACCGAGCAAGTTGGTTTGGCTCATTGGTTGGAATACTTGGGTCGAACGTACTTCCATTCCATTGAGAATAGAACAATAAATTTGAAAGGTCACCACTACGACTACTTACCGCTGTTTGAATACCTGCTGAAAATTTTGAACGTTTTGAGGTCACTAAATGTCCGCTCAGGGTTGCACCAATTACATTGCTACCAAAACGCGAATCCCCCCCCGCATCTCGGTTAAAATGGAGCCCTAGTCCTGCATAGGATTTATTGTCAAAATTATTTTTACCGAAGGTGAATTCAGCGGCAGCTAAGGAAGTAATAAATCGTGTTCCCGTTCCCACCCATTGATTCCGATTTTGGACTGAGAATCGCTCAAACCCATCAAAATTACCGGCAGCCGATGGATTCAATAAGAGCATCGCGCGATCGTATTGGGTGAAATGATAATCTTGCGCTGTTACCTTATGAGCAAAGATCACAATAATTACGATGAACCGACTAAGCTTATGCATGTTAACGAATCAGCGTTATATTTCCAGAAAACACTTTTTTATCGCCACTAACATATACCACGTCCGCCATAAAGGCATATACCCCAGTATTACATGGTACCCCCTTATAAGTGCCATCCCATTTCAATGTTTTACTCGAGGATTCAAACATCACATTACCCCATCGATCATAGATATAAAACACGAATTCTTTTATGTCTTTACCAACAATAATTGAATACTGTTCATTTAAATCATCTCCAATTCCATCAGGAGAAAATGCCGTCGGGAAATGTATGCCCACCGAACAGTCTGGAGAACTGTCATCGGGGTCGCAAGGATCCAAGGGATTACTTGCCATACTAACTTCTTGTCCATCCGTAAAACCGTCACCATCCGTATCTGGATTGGATAGGTTTGTTCCAGCAACAGCCTCTTGGGCATCTGTTAATCCATCTCCATCGGTATCTATTTGGCATCCAGGTAGCGTGTCATCGGGGTCACAAGGATTCAGCGGATCCGAACCTCCCGCAACTTCAACTCCATCGGTTAAGCCATCGCCATCCGTATCAGGATTGGTGGGGCTTGTTCCTGCCGCTGTTTCTTGTGTATTCGTTAGTCCATCATTGTCCTGGTCGCACGGACCTGCATTCGGGTTTGGAATGCACGGATTATTATTATCCGGATCCGCTTCATTCATAACGCCATCCCCATCCGCGTCCTGACTGGAGGATTCTAAGGCATCAATAATTCCATCTCCGTCTGTATCCGTTGGTGAGGAGGGATTACCGATTTCTATACAATCGTTTTCGCCGTCGCCATCCGTATCAGCAAGCGATGGATCTGTTCCCGCCAGCAACTCATCTACGTTTAAACAACCATCCCCATCAATATCGGGGACATCCGGTACAAAGACAGCAACGATGGTATTTGGACCCGTAAGATTTATGAAATTATTAGGAACACTCGTAGCAAGGCCCATGGCTCCAGATGTATGAGTCCAATGACTAAACACCCAGCCAGCATTGGCATTTGCTTGCAGGTTGGTTTGTATTCCTCCAAAATACGAGGTCGACCACGGATACTGAGGAGGATTGATAGAGTTGACCTGTAAAGTACCCGCTCCAGCCGGAGAAACATCAAAAGTAACTGGATATGGACCTGACAATTGATAGCAATCTACTAAGCCCTGCTCAAGCGCAACACAGCGCTGATTAATAAAATTCCTTAATTGAGTCACCCTGCTTTGCCACCCATTATATGTTCCTCCCCACTTTGCACATTGCCCCGTCATTTCCGGCGCAATTTCGTTCACCATACTATCTAAAAGTGCAATCATGCTTGCGCAACTGAAGGAGGTATTAATCAAATCCGCATATCGTGTGATATAATATTGTTCAACCACAGGGTTTTCATTGATCAATTTATCCAAAATATCTGTGTGTCCTTGTCCGCCTGGATTAGGTAGGTTTTCGGCATTGCATGGATCAGCGTTTGCACTTGGGTCTGGAATCCCGGTATAGTTGATGTAGTGTCCAAAGGTGGCATCCATATCCCATAGGGCATAGCGCCATTTTCTTTTATCTGCCGAAGTGTCAAGTCCGCGCCACCACGAGGTATTCCAATTCAACCAATCTTGATTAACCGTGTAGGAATTTATCATAAAATAATCTGCAAGGGATTTCCAATTCAGCAAGGAATCAACATAATTGAAATTCGTTGGGTTACCCATATTATTATTAAGTACATAATTTCGAAGTGCCGTCCAATCTGGCTGCGCGTTAGGTGAACCATATTCCTGCCACGTACCGCCCCATGTTTTCAGGAAATACAAATTATATTTATTCTGATCATAATAATAATCGGTATAGTCATGATCATCTACTTTCTCACGGATCTCATAAACTCCCCAATAGTTGCCATTCAAATAAACGACTGCCGGACGCCATGTACGTTCATCTAATTTCATATCAGCGCGAATCGATAAGGTGTGAATGAACGCATCACGAATGTGTGCTCCATTTTCAAACGGGTAATTATCGCTTGCTCCTGGTTTTAGCATGACCCGTTGAAACTTATCCCTGGATTTTTCGGGGAAAATCTGATGATTTAAATCGCCATTATATCCATATTGATCTCGACAGATATAATCGAATCCCCGTTGGTTATAGGCCCATGAATCGTTTCCATGTTTATTAAAATCCCCTTGTCCTTCATCAATAAAGGCACCGTTATCTTCAAAAAGCTCAAACGAACCAATGCGATTTGGCGGATTCTGGCTTCCTGTTTGAAGCATTTGTTGTACCCCTTGACTACAAACAGAAACAACAGGGACCGTATGCGTTACATTAATAAAATATGTATTTGTTTCTGTAAACGACGGAAGGCTCGTACTAAAGGCAGCGGCACGTAGCACTTTCGTTGTAGTTATTGAAATAGGTGCAGTATACAGAGGGGAAGCGGCTGTTGGGTCCGTACCATCTAAGGTGTAACGAATGCTGGCACTTGGATCGGCGCAGGTAATGCTAACGGTTTGACTCCCTGGATAAAAACCGGGGGCCAAACTAAATACTGGTTTTGGTGTGTAAAACGGTATGGGATTGGCGTTGGCGGCATTAGGTGTGGGCGTTGTAAACAAT
>JBEIDV010000091.1:0-7547 GCA_040383285.1 Crocinitomicaceae bacterium
GCAATTACCGGAGCGAGTGGTCACGTTGGCGTGGCCCTTATTGAAGAGTTATCAAGGCGTGGACATGAAGTTCGAGCCTTGGGATTTAATGATGTGGAATATTTCATTAAAAACAACATCGAATATGTAAAAGGTCATGTCAATGACCGTGCTTCCATCGAGGAACTCTTAACCGGTTGTGATGCCTTAATTCATTCTGCTGCTATAATTTCAATCAATGGGGGACAAAACGGACACGTACGAAAGGTAAATGTGGACGGGGTGCGTAATGTTATGCAAACGGCCCTCGACTTAAACATTCAACGGGTAGTGCATATTTCATCCATTCATGCGTATGACCCGCTTCCTAAGGATGATGTGTTAGATGAAACACGAAACTTTGTGGATGATACAGCGTTTGCCTACGATCAAAGTAAGCGGGATGGACAATTAACCGTATTGGAATTTGTTAAAAAGGGCTTGCCGGCATTGATTGTAAATCCAACCTCAGTTACTGGTCAGCCCGAAAACAGATTATCACTTCAAGGAAAAGCCATTTTAGATATTTATCTGGGTAAAATTCCGGCGATGTTCGCTGGTGGATACGATTGGGTGGATGTGCGCGACGTGGCTTCATCCATCTGCAATGCGCTAACCATGGGTAGGGTGGGAGAGAATTACCTGTTGTCGGGTAAGTATTATACCATGAAGGAGATTGTTGCGATTGTAAGTGAAGTAAAAGGAAAGAAAATACGAGTAGCCAATGTGCCGGTATGGTTGGTACAAATGGGCTTGCCCTTTGTTAAGTTACAATCCCTGATTACAGGCAAAGCACCGCTGTATACCAACGAGTCGATTGATATTTTACTACATGGAAATTCAAAGATTAGCTACGAAAAGGCGAAACTTGAATTAAATCATAACCCACGTTCCTTTAAAGAGACCATCACGGATTTAATTGCTTGGTTTAAGGCGAATGGGTACATAAAATAAACGCATATGACTGAACAATATTTTCAATGGATTTCTTGGGCCTGGATAGCGATTGGAATCATAACCTTTATCTATTTATTTAAACAAACAGCACCCTATGGGAGGCATTCGAATGAGCGTTGGGGACCTATGATCGACAACCGCTGGGGGTGGTTCATTATGGAGGTTTTTGTGCTTGTGATCCTTGCTTATTTTTTATGGGATGCCAAGAAACAGCTCAATGTGGTGAGTGGAATCATGGTCGGACTCTTTGTTTTTCATTATTTTAATCGATCGATTGTCTTTCCAATGCGACTCAAGACCAATGGTAAAAAAATGCCGGTGATCATCATGGTCTCCGCCATGCTGTTTAATACCATGAATGGGTTTTTTATGGGATATTATTTTGGGAATTTCGCTTCCTACACCATGGATTGGTTAACGGACCCGCGGTTTATTATTGGTATGATGGTATTTTTTACGGGAATGGTTATTAATTGGCATTCGGATGCTATTTTAATAAACTTGCGTAAACCAGGAGAAACTGGGTATAAAATCCCGCGAGGCGGATTGTTCAAATGGGTTTCATGTCCAAATCTTTTGGGCGAAGTAATCGAATGGGTAGGCTTTGGAATATTAACCTGGAGTTTACCGGGATTGGTCTTTGCCATATGGACATTCGCCAACGTGGTACCACGGGCTATATCTCACCATAAATGGTATAAACAAAAGTTCCAAGAGTATCCGCAGGAACGAAAGGCAATTATTCCGTTCCTTTGGTAATTCGTATGTCCTAGTTAATCTTGAGCTTCTTCGGTAACCTTACGTTTTCCTAGAATTTCATTGTCAAGAGTGATCATATAAATCATTCCATCTTTTACACATTCGTAGGTCTCACCGTACTCACTTGTAATTGATTCGTATTCGAAGGGAATCATAACATTTTTTAATAGATCTATAACTCCATACGTATAAGCTTCTCCTGCGTTCCCGCATTGAGCAACAATCAAGTATCCATCGGATGTGCTTTCAGTGATATCACAATACAACGGTTCAATGAGCACGTCGTTTTGTTTATTCATGATGCCCCAAAGGTTTGCTTTATTTTTTATTCCTATAAAAACTGTTCCGTATCCATAGTAATATTCAGGAAACAAAAAGTCTTTATAATCTCCTTTGAATAGTTCTTTCTTTTGGTTGCCATTGTAGAGATACGCTTCTTCCCCTGATTCGATGAAAAATATACTGTCATTCAATTTCTTGATTGATGTAACGCGACTCAAAAGAACTTCTCCCTTATTGGAAACCAGGTCATAGCCATTAAAATCGATGGAGTTTGCAATGAAATAATCTCCTTCCATGGTGATTTCAGAATAGTTAAGTGGAACAATTTCTTCCCCGTTAGCATTCAAGATACCATAGGTTCCACCCGTTGTTTCGTTATACTCACCTCTGGTTACATTTTTACCCATTAAGTACTTGGGATTAACCCAATCATAACTTAATTTGCTTAGATAATTGATATCATTTGTGGTGATGGCCTTTTGTCGCGTTAAATCGAATAAATAGGCCTTATTGTCATAGTCTAAAAGATTCACCACGCTGTCACTATCAAAAGATATTTCCTTGAATTTAAAAGGTAAAATGGTATCTCCAGCCATATTAATTACACCCCAGTTTCCACCGGTAACTTCCGAACCGTAATAGCTATCCGTGACTTCCCCATAGGCATTTGCAAGCACCAGGTCTTCATTATCGTATAAGTCGGTTGATTTTATGAAATTGTATTTTGCTGGAAGGATAATTTTACCCGAAGTGGACATCAGGCCATACTTATTATTCGTTTTGAATAAGTAGCTTGAATTGTAATTCAATGATTCAATATGATCATATTGGGTAGGAACTACTTCCTTATTACCATCGGCATCATAAAGCCCCATTTTTGTTTGCTCAGATTGCTCATAGTATTTACTTACAATACACATGTAGTCTTCGCAGTTTATTTCAGTGTAGGTTGGTTCAAGTAAAATTTGTCCAGAAGGAGAACATAGACCATATTTACCGGAAGACTTAATGATGTAGCCTGTGGTGTTATCATATCCTATTTGTTGGATGTCTTCATATTGAACGGGGATAATCTCTCTTCCGTTTTGATCATAGATACCAAAAACTCCACCCTCTGGAGTTCCGTACCCGTTATCAACGCCACCCAGTTGAACTTTATATAACCCGTTAATTGCTTCAATATAAGTGAATGCCTTTGGAAATACGGGTTGTAAAGATTCATTATATGCAAACCACTCGCCTTTTTTCTTAAGTACTAGAAGGTTTTCGCTATCATATCCTCCAGAATAATCAGAAAATTCAGCTTTCATAACCAGCTTTCCGTTCATATCAATAAGCCCGTACTTCGTTTCAGGTAAGTCATTGTAATCATAACCCCATTCATACATTTCCGCTTCGCTATTTTTCTTTGATCGTTTTTTCGATTTATTCTTTTTATCAAAACCTACAATGAGGTAATTATCGAAAAAACTAATGGTGTTAATCGATGAATATTGAGCTTTTCCTATTTTTTTTCCTTGCTTGTTGATGATTCCTGATTTTCCATTCGCCCCATCGTACGTAAATATGAACCCACTACAACCCATTGATTGCTGACTTAGGTTGTTATAGGTTGGCGGAATAAGTTCTTTTCCATCCATTGATAAAAATCCTTGCTTTCCCCGTAATGAAACGGTATACCCGTTCGTAGTGTAGTTATCGTCATATGATTGATTAATCGCATCATATTCTTTGGTGATTTTTTTTCCTTTTGAATCCACCAGGTAATGTTTGTTGTATTTGTTTGTGATGTGGAAGATACCTGCATCCCATTCGGTTATATCCTCGAAGCTGCATGGAAAAAGTTCTTTGTAGTTCTTGTCAATGATTCCTATGTAACCTCTATCTGTCACATAAAATCCGCTCGTGCAGGAATTGATGTCTTGATAGGGTTTGGTTAATTTCTTTCCTGAAAAATCAATGAGATAGCACTCGTTTGTACTTAGATTCGCCTTTAATATGTTATCAACATCGTACAACGTGGTTAGGACGGTGTAAGTAATCGGTGTAATCTTATTGCCTCGTTGATCAATTAAGCCATAGCGATCATTTGAGGAAGCAATAAATAAGGAATCCACATCGTACAAGGTTTCTAAATAATCATAACTCGCCGGAACAATAATCTTTCCTGATTCGTGCAATATACCGTATTTAGCGCCCGGAATTTTCCCGTACCCATTCTCTACATAATTTCCACCTTGAGCAAAGGGTGCGTAACCATCTTTTGAAAATTCACCGATGTAAGACAAGGCCGGAGTAAGTTTATTTCCTTTCTTATCGAAAATGAAATATTCCGCATTTACTTTTGTGTTTTTCTGGCCGTAACCAATGTGAAATAATGCAGTTAATAGGACTAAGATTGCAAGATGTTTCATAGATTTTTTTTGAAATAATGCGAATTGATAGAAATGTTACTTAATTTGTAAAATTATAATAAAATGATGCGGTTAGAACGGAATTTCATATTTAATTTATCGAATTTATTGGTAATATGCGTTTGCTTGATAGGATTTCCATTTGAATATCAAGCAGCGGGTAGTAAACCCATACATTCCTTTCGGACTCCTTCGATGTTATCTCGGTATTCTTTGGAAGCGTATTGCCCTGAAATTGGAGATCAGGGGGATGTCGGTTCATGCGTGGGGTGGGCCGCTACGTATTATGGGTTTACCATTGTGAAACGTATAGAGTTTGGACAGGATTATCCGGTATTTTCTCCACTTAGCACGTATAACAGGTATTGTTTCTTTTATCACAAAAATCCGTGTTATGGAGGCGCTCAAATTGATGGTAGTCTCGAGGTGCTCAAGAAATATGGAAGCCCTTTATTAAGTGATTATACCTTACCAAATTGTGCGCATGATCCGGATAAAACGAAGTATCAAGACCGTTTGTTTGATTACGAGCATTTACAACATAAAAATGTGAATCAGATTAAAGCTGCTATTAGTAAAAATAGACCGGTTGTCATTGGCATGAATGTTTATGCAGGGGGTAAGGGAAATAGCCTTAATACAAAATTCTTGGATTCAAATGGTGTGATAAAAATCGAGAATTTCAATTCAGATTATGCGGTGGCCGGTCATGCGATGTGTATTATCGGGTATGACGATGAACTTGGAGGTGGTGCCTTTAAATTGGTAAATAGCTGGGGGAAGGAATGGGGGAAAAGTGGATTCTGTTGGCTGCGATATAAAGATTTAGACATTTTACGTGCTGCATATGCCTTAATTCCGAATGATAATGTTTCTGTATCTAGTGAAAGTATGTTTAAGACGAAAGCAATCGAATGGTTGAATTCAACTCCAGAAAATCTCTATTTGTCCTATGGGATTTCAACCCATACTGGGGAACAACAAGCAAGGGGTTGGTTTTATATTCCTTCTGGATCTTCTAGAGCTATATCGATCGCTCCGCGTTCAAGTAATGATATTTATTTTGTCTTGATGAATGAAGAAGGGAAAGTACATCGCGCGGAAGGTAATACAATCAAAATGCCATCGGACAATGCTAGGTTTTTTGACTATACTACAAAAAAAGAAGGAAAAGCTCCTGTAGAAACAGATTACTTTTCCTTCTCTCCAAAAAATAAAAAACGTGTTCAGCGAATTACACTCACAGGAACACAGATTCCTAAAATCTCAGATTAAAAATCTGCGTGTCCTTTTTTGTTAAACGTTGGTATATTGTAACGAATTCCACTGGCTGAACCAATTCCTGGACTAAATTTAACCCCTGCATTAGGAATTGAATTGATGGATAGTTGCGGACGTAATTCAGAGTAAATCATCCAAGGTTTCCAAAATGCACGTTTCGTACCTAAGCGGAAATTAATTCCAAGAGGCACATAAAGATTTGCTCCCCAATTCATAGGGTTCTTGTATGACTCACTTTCATGTGTGGTCGTTTGGTTTCCTGCATACGAACCATATCCTTGATAGCTGTTCGTGTATTCTGTGTAGTGTAAGGTAGTTCTTGATTGATAAGATAAACCAAATGACATTCCTGCACCGGCAGAAAATGCCCAACGTTCACCGGCATTCATTTCCCAAACATAGGCCGCTTCTAAGCGAATTTGTTGGTTGGTGTAATTTCCAAATACATTTCTGCTAACCGTTGAATCTACAAAGGTCATGCTACCATTTTGTGATGAAATTAAGGTGTCCACCACATGTGTTTCGTAATACGACCCATATGCACTCATCAATTGATTGGAGAAATTGGATAATCCCAAACGTAAGGTGCCTTGACATTTAGGCAGTGATAAACCAACTTGTAGGGATTGGAAGGATGAATTGGTTTGCATGCCCATACTGAATGGATAATTAAAGTTGTAGTATCCCATTTCACCTTGGTAGTTGCTGAAATCTTTCATTAAAATTGAAGAACCTGGCGCCAAAGGAGCAAAGTCAGTAATGTTTGAAGGTGTGAAACCAAATTGTTGGTAGGCTCCGCTCGATAAATGCACTTGTGTAAGTTTAACTTGAGTAAATGCGGTGATGGATGCCCCAAGGAATCCGATAAAAATAAACGTTTTTTTCATGGGTACTTTTTTTAATGAGACACTTGAAACGATAAAAAGTTACATGTAGTATTTAAGAATTAAATTAAGCCGCTTGCGCCTCGTTTGCCTGACAAATGATCGATCTACAGCGTTCAATGGAGGCGAGATGAAGGTCTAGCACGATGTTATAATCATCGGTTCGGTATCCACCGAATAGGGCCAAGGTTACGGGAAGGGGTTTGCCTATTTCGAGCGAAACCTCATTCACCCAGGTGCTAAAGAGTTCAGCACAAGCTATCCAATGAGCAGTATCGCACTGTCCACCAAGGTCGTCATCTATATGACTGTCTGCTCCATGGGCAAAAACTACGTAATGGACTTTACCCGCCAAGATTCGGCGTTTCACCCGTTCCAGTTTGAATTTAAAGTCTTGAAGATATTCTTCATTATATCCGATGGGATTTACGTTGCAATCCCATGGAATGGCCTTGTTGATGCGTGGATCAAACCCTCTTGAATCTTCTATGCTATTTCCAAAGTGACCATCTAAATCTAGCCAAGCACCTGAAACTCCGAGTTCATCATAAAGTTTTAAGGAGGAGATGACTTGCCCAGAAAAGGTACAGAAACCTTGACCTGAATCGGGTCTTGCATGGTGCATTCCCGAAACGGGTGCAAAGCATAATTGGTCGGGATGTTCGAGGCTGTGTTTGATGGCATGATAGATTGCACTGTTGGTATAGGTTACGCTTGTCGCTAAATTCTCAGACCATGGGATGCCATTCGATCGGTAATTACCAGTTTTGTTAAAGAAATTGGATACGTATTCTTCCGTATGTGCCAGCAAAAATTCTTCTTGTTTAAACGGTGGGAAATCGGAGTGCACTTCGAAATGGGATTGCAGTTCACTGCGCTCAATTTTCTGCATGAGTAAGTAAGGCTTAAGTGGTGATTGCGAGTAGGAATGTTCTCGGATGGAATCAAAGCA
>JBEIDV010000092.1:0-7541 GCA_040383285.1 Crocinitomicaceae bacterium
CACATAGGGCAAGGGAATGTGTCCAACACTCGGCAATAAATCAGCCATAAAGACAATGGTTTTTCCCTTGTATTTAATGTGAGGAATCATCATGCTGTCGGTGTGGCCATCCACGAATAACAGGTCAATGTTTGGAAAAACCTCTTTACTAAAGGAACCGGTTCGTTCTACGAACTTCAATTGTCCACTTTCTTGAATAGGTAGTATATTTTCAGCTAAAAAGGACGCTTTTTCTCTAGCATTGGGTTCCGTTGCCCATTGCCAATGGGCGGCATTACTCCAGTAAATGGCATTTTTAAATACCGGTCGATAGCCGTCTTTTTGCGAATTCCAAGCAATCGCTCCCCCACAATGGTCAAAATGCAAGTGCGTAAGCATAACATCCGTAATATCATCTTCATGAAATCCAGCCTTTCGAATCGAACCAATTAAGGTATCGTTTCCTTGCAAATGGTAATGAGAAAAGAACTTTTCTGACTGTTTATCTCCAATGCCCGTATCAACTAACATGAGGCGTTTACCGTCCTCGATGAGTAAACAACGTAAGGCCCATGTGCACATGTTATTTTCATCCGAAGGATTCGTTTTTTGCCACAGCGTTTTGGGCACTACCCCAAACATGGCTCCCCCATCAAGTTTAAAGAAACCGGTTTCAATTACATGGATTTTCATGGCTTATTTTTTAGGATTCACAAAGGCTTTCAATTGCAATACCCCAACACCCGGAGAAGTATTTGTAATCACAGATATCGTTTTATTCTGAGGACCAATTTGAGATTCACTCGGATGAAAAGTGACTTCTATTTGATCGCTTGCACCCGGTGCAATGGGCTTTTTATTCCATGTTGGTACAGTACATCCACAAGATGCCTTTACTTCGTAAATCAGGAGCGCTTTCTTTCCGGTATTTTTAATAGTAAACGAGGTGGTGTAATCCGCATCAACTGCAATGGTTCCAAAATCATGGAGCATGCGATCAAAACTAAGCGAGCTTAGCAACATTCTACGCTCAGCCTCTTCCTTTTTCGCCTCTGCTAATGAAGCATCCAATGCTTGTTCATTTTCAGAATCAGCAACAATACTAGACCCAAAATCAGCCTTTTTCTCCGAATGTTGACAAGCAAAAAATGAAAAGAGGCAAAAAACAAAAACTAATTTTTTCATATTCAACGATCTCGAATAAAGGTAAAAAAAAATCCCGACCACTGCTGCGAATCGGGATATGTTCCTGTTCTTTAAAGAACCTTGGGAGGAAGACGGGGTTCGAACCCGCGGCCTTCGGAACCACAATCCGACGCTCTAACCAGCTGAGCTACAACCTCCATTTCAGGGGCACAAATATAAAACTTTTCTTCCGTAATTTGCAAGTAACCCCTCAGGATATTACTTATTATTCACCACGAAAAATAATTCAGCACCTATTTTCGTTTACTTTTGTCTTGTGAAGTTTTTCAATACCCTCATTCTTCTACTCATTGTACTTAGTGCACTTGGACAACAGATTTCTGTGGAGGGAATTTGCATCGATAAGAAGGGGAAGCCAATTTCAGAGGTTAAAATCAGTGACTCAAGTCATGACCGTATAGTTACAACAACAGATTCCAAGGGTAAATTTGCCTTTGAAGCAGTACTCGGCGACACCCTTTCTTTATTGTTTAGCTTTCAATCCTACCAAGAAAAACGTCAAGTCGTGGTAAATAAAAGTCCTGTGACTTATGTTCCTACGGTATTATTTCAAATCCAAGTAAGTGAAACGGTCGTAGTTCAACGCATTAAAGACGATCCCTTTGATTTAATTGAATTGCCCACGATTGACTTGCAGCAGATGATTTCGGTTGAGAAATATCTCACCCTAACAAAACCCGCTACCTCAAACAACGAGCTGACTTCCAATTATAATGTGCGTGGCGGAAATTATGATGAGAATTTAGTGTACGTAAATGGATTCCTGGTATATCGTCCCTTTTTAACCCGATCCGGACAACAAGAAGGCATGAGTTTTATTCATTCAGCCTTAGTAGAAAAAGTAAAATTTTCAGCAGGAGGCTTTGACGCTCAATATGGTGATCGCTTAAGTTCGGTACTCGACATTACCTACAAAAAACCAACGGCCTTTAGAAGCTCATTGGCCCTTTCCCTGCTGAGTGAAGAAGCGCATGTGGAAGGTACACTGGGAAAAAAGTTCACCTATCTCGCTGGAGCACGTTATCGATCAAACGGGTATTTTTTGAACTCACTTCCTACCAAAGGGGCCTATAATCCGGTTTTTGCAGATGGACAGTTTCTTGGGGAGTACCAGCTTAACCCAAAACTTACGTGGTCGGTTTTAGCGCACTATTCTTCCAATAACTACCGCTTTGCACCGCAAACGTCCAATACTGATTTTGGAACGGCTAATGAAGCCTATTCCTTTCGGATTTACTTTGATGGTAAAGAAAGTACACGATTCCAAACAGGGATGGTGGGAACCTCGCTCAACTACACACCAAATACGAAAACCAAACTTGGGTTTTTCCTTACCGGTTTTCAATCGGATGAGCGCGAATATTTTGATATTCAAGGGCAATACTACATCAATGAACTTGAGACCGATCCATCAAAAGAAGAGTATGGAGATTCTATTGCCGTATTGGGGATTGGAACCTTCTTGAATCACGCACGAAATCGCTTGAATGCCCAAATATACAATGCCTACCACGAGGGTTCGTATGTACTTAAAAAGGATTACATCGATATGTACAGAACCCGCTTTGTTAGCTCCGAGCTTTTGTGGGGCGCAGGGTATGAATTAGATCGTTTCGGGGATGTATTAAGCGAGTGGAAAATGATCGACTCTGCAGGGTATAGCGTTCCTCAAGGAAACTCCAATGAAGTAGAGTTATTTGAAACCATCAAGAGTAATTTAAATCTTGTAAACCATAAAGCTACCGGCTACCTGCAATGGAACTTTAGTAAATCACACACACGCTTTCAAGAGCGCGTGACCGTGCAACAAAAACAAAAAATCGACGGTAAAAAAACCATTAAAACGTTTACCGAAACCCTTGCCGAAAGTGCTTCAAAATTTGCGTTTTCACTGGGCGGCCGCGCGGGGTATACGTCGGTTAATAATGAATTTTATCTTACCCCAAGATTTTCAGCCACCTATTTCCCACGTGCGTACATGGTACGAAATAACAAAGTAGTTCGCAGAAACCTGAGTTATCGCTTTGCCACAGGAACCTATTATCAACCACCATTCTATCGTGAATTCCGAACGCTGGATGGAAACTTAAATACTCAAGTGCAATCTCAAAAATCTGTTCATGCCGTGTTGGGTGCGGACGTATTCTTCAATATGTGGCAACGGGAGCGGCCATTTAAATTCTCAGGGGAAGTATTTTATAAGTATTTATGGGATGTGAATCCGTATGAAATAGAAAATGTACGCACGCGGTATTATGCGAACAACGATGCCGTGGCTTATGCCACTGGAATCGACTTTAATGTGCACGGAGAGTTTGTTCCTGGAATTGAATCCTTTTTCAAACTGGGTATTATGCAAACACGCGAAAACTTGAAATACGATTCTTACCAAGAATATTACAATGCAGCCGGAGACAAAATTATTTTTGGATACAGTGAAGATCAAGTCGTAGTGGATAGCGCCACGTTCTTTCCAGGCTTTATTCCACGTCCAACCGATCAGTTCTTAACGGTTGGCGCCTTAGTTCAAGATCAAATGCCCGGATTAGAAAACTTTACCGTACAGATGGGATTACAATATGGCGCACCCCTGCCTTATGGTCCTCCGGGAGGAGATCGCTACAAAGACACCTTGAGAATGAAAGCCTATTTCCGTGTTGATCTGGGCTTATCATATAACTTGGTGAGTAAAAAACAAGGATGGTGGCACAAGCATGTACCGGAATCCATGGTATCTCTGGAGATTTTCAATTTACTCGGTGTGAATAATGTGCTCTCAAAACAATGGATTCAAGATGTGGAAGGAAAGTACTACAGCATTCCAAATTACCTTACCCAACGCAGGGTGAATTTAAAGTTTATTTGCCGCTTTAATTAGCCGCAAAAAGAAATTTATTCGGAGATACCAACTGCGTTTTTACAGCATACATAACAATTCCGGCGGTATTTTTTACGCCCAGTTTAAAGAGGATGTTCTTGCGATGGGTATTCACCGTATGTTTGCTCAAGAATAGCATTTCAGCAATCTGATCATTGGTATAGCCTTCAGCAATAAGAACTATAATCTCATTTTCTCGGTCAGACATCAGGACTGGATCACAGGTCAAGACGCCATGATCAATATCGTCCACATCCAAATTTGCTTTACTGATGGTTTCAAGAATTTTGCCACAAAAGAACTTATTGCCTTTAGCCGTTTCAATTACCGCATCCGAAATCTCTTGTAAATCACAATCTTTCTTGATGTAACTCATCACCCCACCTCTTAGTGCATCCACGAGGGTTTGAGGCGATTGCAAATAGGTAAGACCAATAAATTTTAACGAGGGATTTAAGCGAAGCGAAGCGATTACGTCATTTATATCAAACCCTTCTGCCGTGTAGTCAATCAACACAACTGCCATTCCACCTTGTTGAGCGAAGTCAATTAACTGTTTTCCGTTGGAAATCTCGACAATAGAATGTACCTCTGTTAAACCAGACAAGGTGGACTTTAGTCCAACCCGAATCAATTGATTGCTATCTGCTAAAAGTAATCTCACTTATTTAGAATGGTTTTAAACAAGACAAAGATACACCTTGTACATTTACCCTTCAAGTATGAGGTGATTTTTTTTTAACAAGAGATTCACAAGCCGTTAATAGCCCAAAAAAATATAGGTTATCTTTGCTTCGTGATTACAAAAATTACTACGGATATTGTTCAAGCGGCCAATGCGCTAAAGGAAAATCAGGTCATTGGTGTTCCAACAGAAACGGTGTATGGATTAGCTGCAAATGCACTTTGTCCAAAAGCAGTATCTAACATATTTAGCGTAAAACAGCGTCCGTCCAGTAATCCCTTGATCTTACACGTTGCAAATTTACAGCAAGCCGAATCCTATATTCAAGAATTCCATGATGAATTGAAGGTATTATATAAGCAGTTTAGTCCAGGACCAATTACCTTCCTCGTACCAAAAACAGCCTTAGTACCTAACGAAATCACGAGCGGTTCATCGCTTGTTGCAGTGCGCTTTCCATCACATCCCCTATTTTTAGCCTTACTCAATCAACTTGATTTTCCCGTTGCTGCGCCGAGTGCAAATAAATATGGGTCGGTTAGTCCAACGCGCGCGGAAGAAGTATTAGCTCAATTAAATGGAGAAATCCCTTTAATTCTAGACGGCGGATCATGTCAGTATGGCTTGGAATCTACCATTGTTGGTATGGATGGGAATCGGGTAATTGTTTATCGCTTGGGAAGTATTGATTTAGATGAACTTTCTGCACGCTTAGGGTACATTCCAGCAATTAAAAATCAAGCGGAACACTCACCGCTTGCGCCGGGTATGGTGAAATATCACTATGCAACAAAAACTCCGTTGCACTACCTAACAAAAGAACTTAAATCGGAGGAAAATACAGGCTATATTTTCATTCACACCATCCCTGAGGGTTTTCCTTCTGAACAATGTATGACCTTGAGCTCCACCGGTGATTTAAGAGACGTAGCACGGAATTTATACCACACCTTGATTACTATGGATGAATGTGGATTCCAGGCGATCTATATTGAAAAACCGCTGGCCAAAGGACTTGGCTTAACCATTCTGGATCGACTTAAACGAGCCACAGCAAAATTCAACTAACCCATCGCGCAAAAAAAAACCATCCCGAAATGGAATGGTTCTTAAATATAGTAAAACCCTTAGGTTCTTATTTCATCGTACGACCAAAACGTGTTTTGAACTTATCAATACGTCCCGCAGTATCCACAAACTGAGCAATTCCAGTAAAGAATGGATGAGACTTGTGAGAGATATCCAATTTCACTAACGGATACTCATTTCCATCTTCCCATTGAATGGTTTCTTTTGCCGGAGCGCAAGATGGACAAATAAATGCATAATCGTTAGACATGTCTTTAAACACTACTAATCGGTAATCGTCTGGATGTATTTCTTTTTTCATGATACAAAATAGGAGTGCAAAGGTAGTAAATCAATTGAATTAAACAAACCCAATTGAAGTAAATTTGAAATAAACTAACAGAAAACGGCTCATAACTATTTATTCCTTGCAATTTTTACGCAATGGATGTCCGTATTTTTATACCTTCAACATACATATGAAGTTTGATATTCCATACACCTTAGAAGCTATTTCCAAGCAATTCGGATGCACCTTAGTTGGTTCTCCTGAATTAACAATTACAGGAATTAATGAAATACATCGGGTGGTTCCAGGTGATATCGTATTTGTTGATCACCCGAAATACTACGACAAAGCCCTGCAATCGAATGCTACTGTAATCATTATAGACAAGCACGTGGAATGTCCTGAGGGAAAAGGACTATTAATTAGCGAAAAACCCTTTGATATTTTCAACCAAATCACGCGGTTCGGATATTCGCAAAAACAACGAGCCCCGTTTAACCGTTCAGCAGATTATCCGGGAGTTTTTATTGGTAAAAATGTAACAATTGGTTCCAATGTTCAACTTGCTCCGGGGGTTTGCATCATGGATGACACGGTAATTGGTAATCACGTTGTGATTGGTCCAAATACAGTAATTGGGCACACTGCGTTTTACTTTAAAAAATCGAACCAGCAGTACACGGCCATGTTTAGTTGCGGGAATGTAGAAATCGCTGATCATGTGGAAATTGGGGCAAATTGCACCATAGATCGCGGCGTAACGGATGTAACCTACATTGGAACGGGCACTAAAATCGATAATTTGGTTCAGATTGGACATGATACACGAATCGGAACCAACTGTTTATTTGCCTCACATGTTGGGATTGCTGGTTGCGTAGACATTGGCGACCGAGTAACCATGTGGGGACAAGTAGGATGCGCAAGCGGCATTCATATTGGCGACGATGCGGTAGTATTAGCTCAAAGTGGAATTTCAAAAAGCCTGGCGGGAAAAACCACCTACTTTGGGAGTCCGTGCAGTGAAGTGCGAGAAAAATTCAAAGAAATGGCCGCAGTAAAACAACTTCCTGATTTTCTCAGAAAACATCAATGAGCGAACGCGTAATAAATTCTCTAGAACGTCAACTCGCCTTGCATGAATTGAAACTCAATTCATTGCTATCCATTACTTCCGCAATTAATACCCAAGCTTCCGTAGATGATTTACTCGGTATTTATTCCTACATACTAAAAGAACAACTAAGCTTCAGAAAATTCGTGTTGATCACCAATTCGAATGGATGGAAAATCCTCCACAAAGCTGGAATGAAAGGGAAAATTGACCTGACCACACATCTTGATCAGCTTCAACGCATTAAAGAACTAACCATCGTAGCGGAATCTAACTCCAGCTTGCTCAGTGAATTCAATATCATTATTCCCGTATTCCATAA
>JBEIDV010000093.1:0-7454 GCA_040383285.1 Crocinitomicaceae bacterium
CACCATAAATCTTATAGGGGATATTCAGTTTCCGTAAGTCTTCCTCAAAGTAACGAGATTGTTTATTGGTACGATACAAAATAGCAAAATCGTTGTAGGTTTCAACCACCGATTGTTTCAGATCAAAGATCTTGTGTGCAATTACGCGCCCTTCTTCATTGTCCGTTAAGGTACGGACTACGGAGATTGGTTTTCCGATACCATTTTCCGTCCAAACGTTCTTTTTGATTTGGTCTTGATTTCTTTTAATTACACTGTTTGCGGCATCAACAATGTTCTGTGTGCTGCGGTAATTTTGCTCTAGTTTGTATAAGTTGAAATCTGGGTAATCCTTTCGGAAATTCAAGATGTTCTCGATGTTGGCGCCTCGGAACGAATAAATACTTTGGGCATCATCACCAACTACACAAATATTTTCATAGGCCGCGGCTAGTTTCTTTACAATTAAGTACTGAGCGAAATTGGTGTCTTGATACTCATCTACCAAGATGTATTTGAATTTCTGCTGATAATAATGCAAGACATCGGGATGGTCAGTCAATAAGATATTCGTGAAGAATAACAAATCGTCAAAATCCATAGCTCCAGCCTTTTGGCAACGGTTGGCATACTGTGTATATATCCGACCTAATTCCGGTCTGCGCGACATACGGTCTTCTGCTTGAATTTGATCATTTCCGCAATAGGCCTCCGGAGAAACTAAGTTGTTTTTAGCTGCTGAAATTCGTCCAAATACCCCGCTGGTTTTGTAGGTTTTATCATCTAAATGTAATTCTTTGATGATATCCTTGATTAAACTCTTGGAGTCTTGCGTATCGTAAATGGTGAAATTCGTAGGAAATCCAATGCGGTCTGCATTGTAGCGAAGAATTCTAGAGAAAACGGAGTGAAAAGTTCCCATGGTAATGCTCTTCGCCTCTGATCCGCCAACAATTCTTCCAATGCGCTCTGACATCTCTTTTGCTGCTTTGTTGGTAAAGGTTAATGCCATGATGTTGAATGGATCAATGCCCTGTTCAATCATGTGCGCAATGCGGTAGGTGAGTACCCGGGTTTTACCTGATCCTGCACCGGCAATTACCATGCATGGACCATAAATATGTTCCACTGCTACACGTTGGCTGTCATTAAGTTCGTCGAGATAAGACATGGAAAAAGAGTGAATTTCAAAATTAGCAACAATTTCCCGGTTCGAATTCGTGTTTTTATACGAATTCCATCGAGTTTTTAACAATCTCGTACCTTTAGGGCATGAAAGTACCTCTTTGGTATAGCTTATGGTCTTTTCCTGCTCCATACGAAGGGAATGAGCCCGCCTATGTGGATGAAAAAGACATGGCTTGTACCAAGGCATTTACTGCTCAATTTGATGCCATTCAAAAAGAGGTGCGAACTTTTTTATCTAAACGCGAGACCACACCCTATTTTAAACAATCGATGGTGCTGCATGGTAAAGGATATCATACACTTTCCTTGGCATGGTGGGGGATTCAGTTCCATAAAAATCAACGAGAGTTACCCGTACTCTCATCCATTCTTAAGAATCATTCAGAACTACTAACCCTTTCAATTAATGTCTTGGATGCCAACAGCCGCATTCTTCCCCACATGGGGGATACCAATGCCATTTATCGGGGTCACTTTGGTATATCCATTCCATCTACATTGCCTCAAGCGGGTATTCGCGTGAAAGAAGCAGAACAATCTTGGAAAGAAGGTCACTTTGTTTGGTTTATGGATGCATTTCCCCATGAAACGTGGAATCATACAGGTCAAGCACGTATTGTGTTATTGGTAGATGTCTTGCGTCCTGAATTTAGCAATCAAAAAAAACGAATTTGTGCCACCGTAATGACCTCGCTCTTTCTTCAAAAGCGCATCGAAAAATATGCCTTTTTTAAACGAAACCAGCGATGGATCGTGAACTACTTGGCGCCGATGTTAATTCCTTTAGTTCAATTTCGAATCGCATGGATAAATTTCACAAGAAAATACTAATTACTTAATTGAGCTTCCCTAACTTTGTAACGTGAAGTATACCATTTACCATAATCCTCGTTGCAGCAAGAGTCGCTGTGCGCTTGATTGGTTGACAAATAACCAGCATGATGTAACGGTAATAGACTATATCAAATCAGGAATCACTTCGGAACAGTTGAGACACATATCGGAATCGCTAGGTCTTGGTCCTCAGCATTGGATTCGTACCGAGGAACCTGAGTATAAAACCCATGTAAAAGGAAAAACACTCACAGAAGAGGAATTATTTGATCTTATGATTCGATTTCCGAAACTAATCCAACGTCCCATCGTATTATGGGCCAACCGAGCTGTACTTGCTCGACCACTTGAACTTTTAATTGATGCCATAACCGATGCGGACTAAATACATAGACCTTATTGATCAAACGTTTGATTTTCCTCAAAATGAATTCAATTTACGTGAAGATCGTTTGTTTTTTCATGGAATTGACCTGATGCGTTTAATTCAGGAGTACGGGACGCCTTTAAAGTTCAACTACCTTCCTCAAATTTCAAATAACATCCAGCGCGCCAAAGGATGGTTTCGTGAGGCGATTAATAACCAAGGATACGCCGGAAAATATTATTATTCCTATTGTACAAAAAGTAGCCACTTTGCATTTGTGCTGGATGAGGTAATGAAGAATGATGTACACATTGAAACTTCCTCTGCCTTCGATATTGACATTGTAAACAACCTGGTAGATTCCGGTAAGCTTAAGGAGGGAACCTATGTGATTTGTAATGGGTTCAAGCCCGCGCGTTACGTTGAGAGCATCGCTAAGTTGATTGACGCGGATTTTTTAAAGGTTGTTCCGGTGGTGGACAATGCCGAAGAAGTTAGAAACTTGTTAGCATCCACCGAAAAAGATTTATCGATTGGAATTCGAATTGCAGCAGAAGAAGAACCTAAGTTTGAGTTTTATACCTCGCGCTTGGGCATGCGTTATCGTGAGATTGTACCGTTTTATAAGTCTGTATTGAAAGACAATCCACGAATTAAGGTTAAAATGCTCCATTTTTTCATTAATACTGGAATAAATGACACCGCATATTACTGGAATGAATTAACCAAGTGTTTACGAATCTACAGTGATTTAAAGAAGTTGTGTCCAGAATTGGATTCACTCAACATTGGGGGAGGTTTTCCGATTAAGAAATCCCTGGCATTTGATTTTGATTATGCCTACATGGTTCGTGAGATTTTGCAGCAAATCAAACGAGTTTGTACCGATAATGACATCCCAGAGCCTAATATTTTTACCGAATTCGGGTCCTTTACCGTAGGAGAGAGTGGGGGAGCACTGTTCAGTATTTTGCATCAAAAACAACAAAACGACCGGGAGAAATGGAACATGATTGATTCGTCGTTCATGACTAACCTTCCCGATACCTGGGCAATCAATCAGCGCTTTATTATGCTGCCAATTAACCGTTGGCAAGAAGATTATGAACGTGTACTGTTGGGCGGCTTAACGTGTGATAGCGACGATTACTACAATTCCGAACAGCATTCGAATGCCATTTACTTGCCGAAATTCGAGAAAAACAATCCCTTATATATTGGTTTTTTCAACACCGGAGCATACCAAGAAACCATCGGTGGTTATGGTGGATTAAAACACTGTTTGATTCCAGAGCCGCGACATATTTTGATTTCTCGAGATGAAAATGAAAAAATTGTAACGCAACTGTTCAGTGAAGAACAAACGGCAGATGATTATCTTAAAATATTAGGGTATAAATCTTAATCGTAATCGATTACCTGAGTTGGGCTCCAAATTCTGATTCAAAACACGTTCGAATGGTACTCATTTCTTGATCGATTTCAGCATCAGTTAAGGTTTTATCTGCGTCTCTAAAATGGAAAGAAAGTGCATAAGATTTCTTACCTGCTTCGATTTTGTCGCCTTCGTACACATCAAATAAATTAGTTGAGATCAAACGGGTAGAAGCTACCTTCTTGGCGGCCTTAACTAACTCCGCATATTGAACATTCGAATCCAATAGCAACGCAAAATCTCTACGAACAACGAATGTTTTAGGGATTTCAGTGAATCGATCAGCGATGGATTTACTGAGTTCAATCCAACGTTTCCAGTCGATCGTCGCTCCATAAACTGCTTGTTTGAACTCTACGGTTTTTAACCAAGATTCGGATAGTTTCCCAAGGGTTACTAAGGGTTTACCGTTTACCTTAATTTCTATTCCTTCAGAAAACGGAGTGTCTTCACCCAAGGCAACCTCTTCAATCGCATTCGGATTCAGTCCTTGAATTAAATTCATAACCTCACTTTTAATGTCAAAAAATGAGAAGGGACGTGATCCCATCCATGAATCGGGTTCATGAGATCCGGTGAGTACTAAGGCCAAGGTTGATTTTTCAACGGTTCGTTCGCCAAATCCATGATAGGTATGACCAAATTCAAACAACTTGATATTTCCGGATTGACGGTTTTTATTGTAAGCCAAGGTTTCTAAGGCGCCAAAAAACATGGAAGTACGAAGTATCGATAAATCGCGGCTCAAGGGATTTTTTAAAACGACGGGCTTACCATCTTGTTTGCTCGTGGTTAATGCTCCGATTGATGCCTTGGTTAAGGAATTGTTCAGAATTTCATTAAATCCATTTCCGGCCAAAATTACCGAGGTCTTTTGACGAGTTGCTTCAGCTGAAAACGTCTCTGAAACGGGTACGGAGAAGTTCCATTTTTCTGTGGTTGGAACGGCATCAAATCCAGCGATTCGTATAATCTCTTCTGTAACATCTATTGGACGCTTAACATCCGTGCGATATCTTGGGATTTTCCACGTCGATTCATTAATCGGTGTGAAGTCAAGTGCACCTAGAATACCGGATAATTGCGCATCCGTAAGTGAGGTGCCTAATTGCTTGTTGATGGTTACAAAATCAAGCACTACTTCCACTGCAGGTGTTGCGTAGGCCTTAACTTCTTGTATGTAATTAAGGGTTCCTCCTGCAACAGAACGTATTAAGGAAACTACCCGTTGTAATGCAAAGGCCGTTAAATCGGGGTCTACACCGCGTTCAAACCTGAAACTTGCGTCGGAATGGATGCCATGATGTTTTGCCGTTTTACGAATCGTTGATGGATTAAAGTATGCCGATTCAATAAGTAGATCTGTTGTGTTTTCACTCACTCCAGAAGTCTTACCACCCAGCACGCCAGCAAGACAATGTGCTGTACCGTTTCCATCAATTACTAAATCCGTAGGACGTAGCTTTCGATCAACGCCATCCAAGGTTTCAAGGGTTTCACCTGGATGTGCATATCGAACGCTTAATGATTCGGTGAAGCAACTCGCATCAAAGGCATGCAGCGGCGTGCCGAGTTCATGCATTACGTAATTTGCACAATCCACGATGTTATTTATGCTCGCTGTTCCGAGTGCAGTTAATCGATTTTTCAACCAATCAGGGGAAGGACCAACTTGCACTCCGCTCAGGGAAGCCAAGTAATACGATTCGCAATCCCCATCGCTCAAAACCTTGTGTGTGTTGTTCACATTGGTTTGGATGGTAGTTTCTTCGATTTCTGGCAAGGCAAGTGGTGCGGTTAAGCCTTCATGATGCATGAGGTAAGCTCTAATGTCTCGGGCTACGCCCAGATGTCCCATGGCATCGCACCGGTTGGGAGTTAATCCGATTTCTAGGATGTAATCCGTATCAAGCGATAAGGCTGCCGCTGCAGGAATTCCGACCGCTATGTCCTGAGGTAAAATTAAAATGCCATCGTGTGAAGTACCTAAGCCTAATTCATCTTCGGCACAAATCATTCCATGGGATTCAATACCACGAATTTTTGCTTTTCTTAAGGTAAGGGGGTCCCCATCATTGGGATAAATGGTAGTTCCAACGAGCGCTACCAGCACTTTTTGTCCTACCGCTACATTCGGTGCGCCGCATACAATTTGGAGCGTTTCATCGCCTACGTTTACGCGTGTCACCTTGAGTTTGTCCGCATCTGGATGTTTCTCACACGCAATAACTTCTCCAGTTATTACACCAGCCAGGCCTCCTTTAATGGAGCCTACCGCATCGATTCCTTCAACTTCTAAACCGGTTTGTGTAAGGATTTCAGAAATGCGTTCGGGGGAATACTCGAACGGAACAAATTGGCTAAGCCATTTATAGGAAACTTTCATTGCAATGGAATTGGTGCGAAATTACACATTTTGTAAGGAAAATGGTCGATATATGTTTTCGATTATTTAACATTCAAAAACCTTTTGTTCACTTGAATGTTCATACCTTTGCCCGCGAAATTAGTTGCGTAAAATATACACATGAAATTTAATCTGTTTTTTAACCTGTTGCTCCTAGTTTGTGGGGTCTTTGCTCTACAACCTGCTTTGGCTCAGGATAAACATACCATTAGTGGGTATATCGCAAGTAGCGCGAACGGTGAAGCCCTGAATAGCGCTAAAATTTATGTTCCAAGTTTAAACAAAGGGGCGATTACCAACAATTATGGATTTTATTCCTTGACCTTACCGAGTGGGATTTATGAGATTGAATTTCGCTTTACTGGGTTAACTACGTTGAAAAAGACCGTAGACCTTACCCTAGAAAACGTTTCTTTGAATGTTGAGTTAGGACTTAAGGATGGTGAAAAAGTTTATGATGAGGTTGTGGTAAGCGGAAAGAAAGGGGACAACGTGAATTCAGCGAAACTGGGTCAGATGGAATTAAACATCGATCAAATAAAGCGCCTTCCGGCATTTATGGGAGAAGTTGATGTTATTAAAACAATCCAATTGTTGCCTGGTGTTTCTTCGGTTTCCGAAGGCGGACAAGGATTTTATGTGCGTGGCGGCGGTCCCGACCAAAATTTAGTATTGCTGGATGAAGGTGTGGTGTACAATGCTTCGCATTTGTTTGGATTCTTTTCTGTGTTTAATTCAGATGCCGTTCGTAGCGTAAATTTGATTAAAGGTGGGATGCCCGCAAATTATGGGGGTAGGCTATCCTCTGTGTTGGAAGTAAATATGAATGAAGGTAATTCCAAGCGATTCAGTGTGAAAGGTGGATTGGGGGTAATTTCATCTAGACTTACCTTGGAAGGTCCCTTGAAAAAGGATCGAGGTAGTTTTATTGTTTCGGGTAGACGAACCTACATTGATGTATTAGCTAAAGCGTTCATCTCAGATACTTCTCCGTTCGCGGGATCAGGGTATTACTTTTATGATATGAATGCCAAGTTGAACTACAAATTGGGTGAAAAAGACCGCATATTTTTAAGTGGCTATTATGGCAAAGATGTGTTCACGTTCGCGGATCGTGAGGGCGGGTTTAGTGCCGATATGCCGTGGGGAAATGGGATAGCAGCACTTCGATGGAATCACGTGTTTAATGCGAAGTTATTCATGAATGTGACTTCTACCTTTTCAGACTACAAATTCAAATTTGG
>JBEIDV010000094.1:0-7382 GCA_040383285.1 Crocinitomicaceae bacterium
ACCATGTACATGCCCGCTTCCAAATCAGTTAACATAATCGTTTGGTAGTTTTGTATTGATCGATTCATCACTACTCGTCCGCTTTGCTCAATTACACTAAGTTTCATACCTGAACCTTTCCACGAGATTTTAACGTTTCCATAAGATGGATTTGGGTAAACATTTAACGCGATATCCTGTAGGGTAGAAGTATTTGCGTTACTTTCGTTAAGTACCTCTGTGGATATCTCAGCCGTACAACCGTTCACGTCTGTAACGAATACCGTATAGATTCCTGCGCTCAGGTCGGTAAGATCCTCTGTGATTGCTCCATTTGACCATTCAAAAGTATACCCTGGGGTTCCTCCCGTAATATTCAGGTCAATGCTTCCGTCATTATTCCCTAAATCAGCGGTTGGAGTTGGGTTCAAGTCTATTGCTGTTGGTTCAGTGATGTCATAAGAACCATTTGTGATGCATCCATTAGCGTCAGTGATTTCAACCGTGTAGGTTCCAGCAGTCAATTCAGTAAGACTTTCTGTTGTAGCACCGTTGCTCCAGTTGTATGTATAAGATGGGTTACCATTATTAACAACCAAGCTCACTGATCCATTTGTTCCACCGTTACAACTTACATTATTCGTATAGAAGTTTTCAATTGCTGGTGTTCCGTTGTTGACTGTAGCCGTTGTTGTTACTATGCATCCATGTGCATCTGTGATTTGGTAGGTATATGTTCCTGACGTTAAGTCACCAAAGAAAAACTCAGACTGGCCATTACTTGTGTTGACTTGATATGGTTCTTGTCCTTGTGATGGTGAAATCGTTACTTCCCCCGTTCCTTCAGTACATCCGTTGGTTACATTCGCTACAACATCCATATTACTCGGAGTTGCTATGGCCATGGATACTGCGGCATTTGCATTTAATCTTCCTGCGCCAAGTGAACCCACATAGTTTGGATTGAACACATCGATGTTATTAGAACTATTTTTTAGTATTTGTTCGATTTCATCATTATCTAAACATGGATTTACGCTTAACATTAATGCTACTGTTCCCGTTACAAATGGGGCCGCATAAGATGAACCAGAAGCGGTCATGTAATTTACTGGTGAATCAGAAATATTTACTTTGTATCCTGGCGCAGCCAAATCAACGGCACTGTTGTGCTGGTGTGTTGTGTGTGGGTCACCGATGTTTTCTTCGTGATTATCAAATTCTCCAATGCTGGTAACTGAAAACACGTGGTTATAAGAAGCTGGATAAGCCATTGCGGAAGGATCACCACAGGTAGTTCCGTTCCCTGCTGCCGCAACGATAAAGGTCCCATTTAAATATACTTCATCGATTACATCTTGTTCGAATTGACTGAATGAACATCCGGAGAACCAGCTTAGGTTAATTACGTCGATACCCGCATAGGTTGCAGCAAGCAATTGATTAAAGTTCATTTCATAAAAAGCGATGGATGAATTGAAGCCTATCGAACTCAAACCCACTTGATTATCCGTTTTTCCTGCAGCGATAATCGCTACTGCAGTTCCGTGTTCAGACGGTAAGGTATTGTGGTAGTCATAATATGTGATTTTTCCTGCGAGTTCTTCGTGGTATGGGTTTAAGTTTTCATCACTAATTCCAACAATGATTCCTGCATTAGATTGCGTTTGATTCCACGCTTGCTGTGCTTTAATCAAGTCCAACGCATAATTGGTGCCGAATTCCGCATTATAATCATTTGGAACATATAGTGTTTTGTATTCCGGTGCGCGTTCAATTTCTGCAACAACTCCCGGGAAACTTCTCAAGGTGTTTTCTAAACTTGAAGCGTCACATGAACAATTGAATTCATATACTTCTTGCAATTTTTCATTTTTTGAATTTGAAAGGGCTTGATGCACATCCGTAACACCTAATTGGTTTAATGCATTTGCAAACGAAGGGTTCGTTGATCCAATGGTGCCGTTTTCTAGTAAACGCGGTGTGCTTTGACGGTCTGAGATACGAGCCCAAACACGAGCGCTTTGTGCTTCTGCAGTAAAACTGCTAATTCCGATTAACCCGGTTAATAGGATGCTTAAGTTGATTTTAGTTTTCATGGTTATATTTTTTTAAGTGGTTTCTGAGACAAAGATGAAGACCATTTAAAAAGGGGGGTAAATTCCAATTCAACTTGTGCGCAAATTACACCTTGTTACGTGGGTATGTTTAAGCAGTTTTGTGGATGAGGCTAAGCGTAACTACTTAGTTACTAGTTATTTTTGAGCCGTTCGATAGAGGAAAAATGCAATGATACCAAAGAGTAAATTCGGCGTCCATACAGCGATTAACGCCGGAAGTCCAACATTTAATGCAGCAACGGCCATTACTTTCATGGCAAAAATGTAAACAAATACAAATCCAAGCCCAATGGCTATGTTTAATCCGATTCCTCCTCGTTTTTTGCGTGATGCAACCGAAACACCAATAATTGTAAGAATATACGTGGCAAAGGGATAGGATGTTCGTTGGTGCATTTCGATTTCATAATAGGGAACCCTAGAGGATCCCTTGGTCTTTTCTCGCTCGATTAGTTGGGATAACTCAGGATATGTCATGGTTTCTGCTACATTTTCTCGCTGTGCCATCTCGTCGATTGAAAAACTTAAGGTAGTATCCAATTGTGCATAATATTGTACCTTTCCCTTGGGGAAACTAATGTGTTTTACATACACATTTTTCAAGGTCCAATTAGTTGTGCCGGGTTTATTTATTGCTTCGTTGGCTTTTATAAAAAATACGGGCTCACTAGAATCCCCCCATTGCTGCACTACGAAGTTGGTTACCTTTCCTGCTTCATTCGTGTAATTAGAAAAATAGACGGAGGTATTCCCCGGATAATCGGCATGGTAATTTTCAACCATCATCACATCGCGATAATATTTTTCTTCAAACCCTAGCCTAAGTTTATTGGCGTTAGGAACAATGAAATGATTCAGCAGAAGTGAAAGTAGCATCAATAAGGTCGCTGCAATCATATACGGTCTTATAAACCGAGAAATCGGTTTACCAGAAAACCACATGGGAATCAACTCCGTGTCTTGGGCTAGCTTTGCTGTAAACCAAATGACAGAAATAAAGATAATCATGGAAGAAAACATGTTGCCATGAAACAACAAGAAGCTTAAATAATATTCAAAGATGATTGCGCTAACCGGGGCATTGTTTGAAATAAACTCACTCAGTTTTTCAGAAATATCAAATACCATGGCAAATAGCATGATAATTCCTAACATGAAAAAGAACGTACTTAGAAACTTCCGAATAATATATTTATCAAGAATACTTAGCATTACAAGCGACGTGTTAGCGTTGGGATCAACGCTGTTTTCCAAGATAGAAATTCTCCAGTAGCAATTTTACTTCTGGCTTCTTCCATTAAAGACAGAAAAAAGGTAAGGTTGTGTAAGGTTGCAATTTGCATTCCTAAGTTCTCTTGCGCCTTGAACAGATGACGTAAATAGGCTTTCGTATACACGTGATCCGCCCAAAGACCTGTGCTGCTGTCGATTGGACTAAAATCCATTTCCCATTTTTTATTCTTGATGTTGATGGTCCCCTCCTTGGTATAGAGTAAGCCATGACGTGCATTTCTGCTTGGTAATACACAATCAAACATGTCGATGCCAAGGCCTATGCACTCCAATAAATTCCACGGAGTTCCAACACCCATGAGATAGCGCGCCTTTTCATGGGGCAAAACATCCGTTACAATGTTTGTCATTTCATATAACTCGTGTTCTGGTTCGCCAACGGATAAGCCTCCAATAGCGATCCCAACATCTCCAAAATCAGACATGTATTCCGCGGACTCAATCCGTAAATCTTTATATATGGAACCTTGTACAATGGGAAATAAGGTTTGTTGATGTCCATATTTCGGTGACGTGTTATTAAACTGGTCAAAACATCGCGAAAGCCATGCATGGGTTAAGGCTAATGAGTTTTTTGCGTACCCATAATCACACGGATATGGTGTGCATTCGTCAAAGGCCATGATAATGTCTGCCCCGATCGTTCGTTGAATGTCTATAGCAAATTCAGGGGTGAAAACGTGGTAACTCCCGTCTAAATGACTTTGAAATTTCACCCCTTCTTCCATAATTTTACGAGTACCGGCAAGAGAATATACTTGATAGCCGCCGCTATCTGTAAGGATTGGACGTTCCCAGTTCATGAATTTATGCAATCCTCCTGCAGCCTCCATGACTTCCATTCCAGGACGCATGTATAAATGGTAGGTATTCCCCAAGATGATTTGAGCCTTGATGTCTTCTCGAAGTTCTTGCTGATGAATCCCTTTTACGGTGGCCGCAGTACCAACGGGCATGAAAATCGGTGTTTCGATGGTTCCGTGATCTGTATGCAGGCGACCGAGCCTTGCCTTTGTGGATGTGTCTGTATGAAGTTTTTCGAAGTGCATAAGCGTGTTGATAAAAACACGACTCAAAGATACAGCTATTTACGTTCTCACCCCATCTTTGCATTCTCGAATTAACGTGTAAGTATATAGAGTCAAACAGTATGTTAGAATTGAACGGGTTGTTTTTTATTTTTTTCATCAGTGCGTGGGTCGTTCAATTTGCGTATTTACTTTTTATTCATCTACGTTTCCTGCTTTTTAAACCTAAAGAATTAATACCGAATGCGGAATTTCCACCGCTCAGTGTAATTGTGGCTGCACGGAACGAATCTGAGAATCTTTATGAATTGATCCCCTTAATTCTTGAACAAGAATACCCGAATTTTGAAATAATTGTAGTGAATAACCAATCGATGGATGACAGTAAGTGGTTATTAAAGGCTTATCAACGGCAGTATCCAAACCTGCATGTGGTTGAACTTGAAAAGAACCATCACTTGCGTCCAGGAAAGAAATTACCACTAACCTTGGCCGTTCGTGCGGCGAGTTTTGATCATTTTGTGTTCACAGATGCAGATTGTCGTCCCACATCAAAAAAGTGGCTTCAAACTATGGCTAAAGGTTTTTCTTCTTCCACAGAAATTGTACTGGGCTATGGCCCTTATACGGCGAAAAAAGGTTTTCTAAATCGCTTAGTTCGTTACGATACGGCATGGATTGCCCTTAATTATTTTTCATTCGCACTGAGTGGTTTACCATATATGGGGGTAGGTAGAAACTTAGCTTATTCAAGAAAAGCATTTGAATCGGTAGGAGGTTTTAAGTCTCATTACTATATTGTTTCTGGCGATGACGACCTCTTTATTCAGCAAGCTGCCAAGAATCGAAATTATACCTTAGCCATTGAGGAAGAATCGTTTTGTCCGTCTGCTCCTGAAACTACATGGAAACGGTGGGTATTTCAGAAACGTCGGCATTACAGCACCTCGTCGCATTATAACGTTATCAAAAAATCGTTGTTAGGAATATATCCAGTAAGCTTGTTTTTTCTCTTGTTATCCTTCATTTCTTTGCTCCTGACTAATACCATGGTTTGGGTGTCGTTTGGGTTGTTTTTTGGGTTAATACTCGTTAAATGGCTCGTGCAGGGAAGGGGCTTGTTTAAATTGAAAGAAAAGAGCTTAGCTTGGTTCTTTCCGTTTTGGGACTTCTTTTATGCCATTTTCATTCCCATGGTGTTTTTGTTATTGAATCGAAAACCTAGAAATAAATGGTAGAATTTGAACACCTGTCGGACAAAGCGAAGCAGGATTTAACGCTTGTAGAACGTGCAAAACAAGGAAATCAAGCGGCATTTGCTTCTTTAATGGATCGCTACCGAGAATCCATTTATTTCATGATGCTTAAGATGGTTAAGAATTCTGATGATGCCGAAGACCTTACCATTGAAGCATTCGGTAAAGCGTTTAATCGAATTGATCAATATTCTCCGAGTTTCGCATTCAGTACCTGGTTGTTTAAAATTGCCTCAAATAATTGCATTGATTTCATTCGTAAGAAACGTATTCAAGTACTTTCTATGGATCAAGGAATAGCAACGTCAGATGGTGGCTCCATTCGGATTGATGCAAAAGCGCAAGTAAACAATCCTGAAGAATCTATGATGCATGACCAAAAAGTGATTCATATGCGTCTTTTGGTGAGTAAGCTTAAGCCACGCTATCGTCAACTGGTTGAAAAACGCTATTTTGAAGAGTTATCCTATGAGGAAATTGCAGATGAACTTAATTTGCCGCTTGGAACCGTAAAAGCACAGTTGTTTCGGGCACGTGATTTCTTGGCCAATATGATGGAAAAAACAAAGGATTCGATTTAATGCAGTGGAACAGATTGCACAGTATTTTCCAAACCTCACCGAACGACAAGTTGAGCAGTTCGATCTTCTTTTAGGGCTTTATGCCCATTGGAATGAACAAATCAATGTCATTTCAAGAAAAGATTTAGAGAATTTTTACGAACGTCATGTACTGCACTCTTTAGGAATAGCCAAGGTATATTCGTTTCTTCCTGGAGCTGTTGTTTTGGATGTTGGGACCGGAGGAGGATTTCCAGGAATCCCCTTAGCTATACTTTTTCCTGAAACCAACTTTGTATTGGTTGACTCTATTGGCAAAAAAATTAGAGTAGTCGATGAGGTGGCGATGGCCTTGGGGTTAACTAACGTAAAAGCTCATCACATGCGAGCGGAACAAGTACATGGTACTTTTGACTTCGTTATATCACGTGCTGTAACCGCTATGCCTGTATTTGTTGATTGGGTGAAGAATAAGATTAAGAAAGGTAAGGCTGCAGATGGTTTTCCGCATGGGATTTTATACCTAAAGGGCGGCGATTTAACTGAGGAATTCAAAAATGTGCCCGGTAAATTCAAGGAATACCCCTTAAGTAATTATTTCACCGAAGCGTTTTTCGAAACCAAAAAAGTGATTCACTGGGTAAGTTGATTCCCAATTATTGCTTGTATTTCATTGCAATCACTCAATAAAAAGAAACTTCCAGTAATTAAAATTCCTTGAGACTCGGTTCGCATTTCTAGGGCATTTTGGATGGCTTGATTCACATCAGTGAAGCATCGCGCGTTTTGAATTCCTAAATCCTCAGTTACTTTTCTTAATTGATCCCCCCGATAACTTCTAGGATTTGTGAATTCGCAAAAAAACCAATTACTTACTTCGTGTTTAACTTCTGTTAGGTGCGTTAACGACTTATCGTTAGAGGCTCCGAAAATTACTAGAAGATTTTTTTCTCCCATACGGTGGAGTGCATTCATTGTAGTAACAAACCCATCTGCGTTGTGTGAGGCGTCATACCACAGCTTTTGATATCGGTCTGAATGGAATAAGCGTCCTGTAAAGCCTGTTTGTTCGAACAAGGTATTCCACGTCCCAATTACATCGATTCCTTCGGTGTTAATTCCTAGGATCCTCAATGCTTCAATGGC
>JBEIDV010000095.1:0-7314 GCA_040383285.1 Crocinitomicaceae bacterium
AAAAAGCGGCGTTAGTGCACGAATGAGTATTACGGCTTATGAGAACTTAATCAGTACGTCGTAACGTCGCGCCTTGATGAATAATGAAACGGAAACAACCGTTCGGTATAGCGACTTGCTTGGCATGATTCCATCACTTACTGGGAAAATGGAATTGGTATACGAAGGAGAGCAGGAAGGAACGTCCTTTGTGGCAGAACACCTAATTAGTGCGGCGACGAAAACGTTGTTTCTACACTCTTTCCCGAAAATCGAAAAGTTAAAAAAACAAGACCAAGAAACGGCGTATGACGAGGTATTGCAGTGGTTTTTTGATGCGGATGAAATGGAGTTGTTGGAAGAAGCACCGGAGAAAACGCACCTGAAAGCCTTACTTGCGATAAAACCTTTGCAGAAATTAGTGCAGCATTATTGTCCGCACGTAACGAAAGCCGATCTTCCGTTCCATATGGAGTTTGTGCTTTGGGCCCTGGTTGAATTTAAGCAACTTTCTAAAAAAAGAACCGCCGCAGGTCTTTCCTTCAATGACCTGTATGGTGAATTTTTAACGGGACTGTAGGTGACAACCTAATTGCTTGACGGGACTGTAAGTGACATCCTAGTTGCTTGGTGAATAGGCTTCATCGATCATCCATTTTTCACGCATTCGGAAGGCAGGTATTGTTTGTCTTTTGGCTTTGTTGGCCGCTATGTTTGGTTTTACGCCCTTTTGCAATGCCCATTGTGAAAGAGGAATTATTTTTTTTGCGGTAAGTATCGTGATCCGTTTATGCAAAGATTCTTGTAAAAGTAGTGCAAACAACTCGGTGAAACCTCCAAATTTCATAGTCGACTGATACTGTGTAAATAGTGGGTAGTATTCAGTGTGTTTGCTTTTGTTTTGAATGATAATGGGTGGCAATCCAAGGTTCATGAGTTGCAGGTTAATCAATACTCTACCCATTCGCCCATTTCCATCAACAAAGGGGTGTATGGTTTCAAATTCCGCATGAAAATGCGCCACAGCGTCTAAAAAATAAGGGGATTTATGCTGGATGTAATGATCCACCAACTCTTGAATTAGGGTAGGGACAAACTGCGGATTTGCGCCCAAGTGATTCCCAACGCGTACCCATTCTTTTCCAGTTCTAAAGCGTCCCGCGATAGGTTCGTCAATGTTGGTAAGTAGTGTTTTATGTAAGGCTAAGATGCGTTTGATATTCAATGCCGATTTATTCCTCTCTAATAAGGATTCGGTAAGTTTTGCTAAATTTTTGGCTTCGAACACTTCACGCATATTGACGTTTCGTGCTAAGGTGCCACCGGAAAGAATTTTTTCGGTGTCTTCCAAGGTAAGGGTCGAGTTTTCTATGGCATTTGAGTTATACACCATTTCAGGGATTTCGGCTAGGGTTATTTCTTTAAGTGCAGCTTGATTCCCTTTTGCCAAGTTGATGTATTGTTGATGTAATACGTCAATTTTATCTTTGGTCGTCTGGTTTATCATGTTGTACCTTGGTATTTACCGTGAAAAAACAAATAAAAATATAATATTTCACGATAAGTTGCAAAGATTTAGTTGGAAATTCTAGTTTAATTTCCTCTAGGTGCGGGTTTAAACCCGCACCTAGAGGAAATCATGTCCCTTACACATGCACCGAAGGTATTCAGAGTTCTCCGGCACTTGGATGTTTCGGTTTCAGCGCTGAACTGAGCAGCGTTTTTTTGGAGGTAGTTGAAAAATCACCGACAAAACAGCGGCTCAGGAGGGGGTGAAATGGTTCGGTTGATGCGAAATTATATGAGGTGAATGTTTTCCGAACCAAGAAGCAATCCCGTGCCTTGATTTTTTGTTTCTTTTGTATCAAGACAAAAGAAAAAGCTACCTTTATCCATATGAAACAAATCTCCGTAGTAGCAGCCGTTATTGAAAAGGAAGGCAAAATCCTGTGCGTGCAGCGCGGACCTTCTTCCCTGGAGTACATCTCGCAGAAATGGGAATTCCCAGGGGGAAAAATAGAGGCTAACGAAACGGAGCAAGAGACCATTGTGCGTGAAATACGCGAAGAGCTGCACATGCAGTTTGAAGTAGGGGAGAAGCTGATGGTGGTGGAGCATGCCTACCCCGATTTTCACTTGACCATGCACACCTACCGCGGAACCTCCGCCGATGAACCCACCCTTACCGAACACCTGGCCTACCGTTGGCTTGATTCCGAGGCCTTAGCCTCCTTGGATTGGGCGGAAGCGGATGTGCCGATAGTAACCGAACTGCTTAAGCCATGAAGCATGACCTTGACCATTTGCAAGGCAGTTTAACTACAGGATTCATTGACCAAGACTTTGATTCTGTTCGTACATATCGTCCTGAGTTATTACTTAACGATAAGAATTTAGGAAAAAAGGTATTGACCACCATTGAGCAAGAACTTCGCACCTGCGATGAATTCATGTTTTCAGTGGCATTTATTACGACGAGTGGGATTGCTTCCTTAAAACAAACGTTAAAGGAACTGGAATACAGAAAAGTTCCTGGAAAAATTCTAGCCTCGCAATATTTAAATTTTACTGAGCCTGAAGCCTTGCGTTGGTTGCTCAATTTTAAGAATATTGAACTTAAAATTGTTACGGAAGGTGATTTTCATTCCAAAGGTTATTTATTTCGGAAAGGTAAATTCTATGATTTAATAATTGGCAGTTCAAACTTAACTGCAAGTGCATTGAGTTCAAATAAAGAATGGAACTTGAAGGTAACAGCTACCGAATCCAGTGATTTAATTGCTCAATCGGTTGCCTCATTCAATGCTGAATTTATGGCCGCTACTAAAGTTGATGCGACATGGATTACGAAGTACGATTTGTACTATCGAAGTCAGTTGGAAAGAAATCGCCGTCTCCAAATGCCTTTTGAAGGAGAAGTTGTTAAGGAAATCAAGCCTAATCTAATGCAGCGTGAAGCGTTGGAGAATATTCAACGCTTGCGTAAAGAGGGTAAAAACCGTGCGCTGTTAATCTCGGCAACAGGTACAGGGAAAACATACTTGTCTGCTTTTGATGTGAATGTGTTTAAGCCTAAAAAGTTTTTATTTGTAGTACATCGCCTTACCATTGCTAAAAAAGCCATGGAGACTTATAAATCCATGTTTGGGGATCAATTTACCATGGGATTGTATTCCGGAGAAGAACGAGAAATAGAGGCAGATTTCATTTTCTCTACCATTCAAACCATTTCAAAGGAAGAGCACCTTTCACGTTTTAAGGCAGACCACTTTGACTACATTGTTATCGACGAAACACATCGCGCCGGGGCAAGTTCTTATCAACGGATTATGAGTTATTTTGAGCCGGGGTTTCTTTTGGGGATGACTGCAACTCCGGAACGAACAGATGGTTATGACGTATTCAAGGCATTCAATTATAACATTGCCTATGAAATCCGCTTGCATCGCGCTTTGGAAGAAGATATTTTAAGTCCATTTCATTATTATGGTGTAGCTGACCTTTCTGTTAATGGAGTAGCCATAGAAGATAAAAGCGACTTTAATTTACTCACTGCAAAAGAACGAGTTGACCGAATACAGGAATTCGCAGAATTCTACGGCTGCGACGATGGGAACGTACGCGGCTTAATTTTTTGTTCTAGAACTGAGGAGGCACGGGCACTATCGAATGAATTTAACCGTCGTCGGAATCGAAATCAGCACTTTTACCAAACCGTTGCATTAACCGGGGATGACTCGGAAGAAATACGGGCATCGGCTATTGAACGATTGGAAAGCGGTGAACGTTCCGACCAATTGGATTATATCTTTACTGTAGATATTTTCAATGAGGGGATCGATATTCCCAAAATCAACCAAATCATTATGCTAAGACCCACTCAATCTGCGATAATTTTTGTGCAGCAATTGGGACGAGGCTTGCGTAAAACGACAGAGAAAGAGTATTTAACGGTTATCGATTTCATTGGGAACTATGCAAATAATTACATGGTTCCTATCGCATTGTATGGCGATACTTCTTATAACAAGGATAATTTACGGAACTTGATTTCTACGGGTAGCCAGTACATGCCCGGTACGTCTACCATTCAATTTGATCGAATCACCAAAGAACGCATTTTTAAAGCGATCGATGAATCCAACTTACAAATGAAGAAGGATTTAGTGAAAGATTATGAGTTATTAAAGCGGGTCACAGGAAGAATCCCAATGATGATGGATTTTGTGGAATATGGTTCACGGGACCCGTTTGCCTATGTGGAATATGGTAAAAGTTACTATGCGTTCATCCGGGGGCTTGAATCAGGAATAGAAATAATGTCTAAACCTGCATCTGAACTCTTGGCCCAATTTTCTCAAGAGATAGGAAACGGTAAACGAATCGAAGAGCTTGCAGTTTTAAGACTCTTATTTAATGCTTCATCTTGTTCGAAACAACACCTGGAAGAATATTTATCTCAGGTGCTTTGTTGCGATTATCGAATTTCAAACAAAACCTTTGAGTCTATCCTATGGAATTTGAACTTTGAATTTATAAAAAAGCCAATTCCAGTGGTACGGATTAATGATAATGCGTATCAATTCGACCTTAATTATATATCACTGTTAAAGGAGCATATATTCAAACAGTTTTTTATGGACACGTTGAACTATGGAATACATGCCTTTACGCAGCGATTCAAGGTACAAAAGTTTCATCATGGCTTTGTATTGGGAGCAAAATATAGCCGTAAGGATGTGTGTCGGATTTTGAATTGGGAAAAAGACATTAGCAGCACAGTGTATGGGTATCGAACCAATCACAAGGTGACACCTTGTTTCGTTACCTATAAAAAATCCGAGGACCGCACCCAAAGCACCCAATATAACGACCATTTTATTGACCCTCGAACCTTCGCATGGGAGTCGCGTTCCAACAGAAAAACCAGTAGCCCTGAAATTAAACAGCTTGTAGAATCGGAATTGATCTTACTGTTTGTCAAGAAATCCGATGGGGAAGGGGCTGATTTTTATTGCTTAGGGGAAGTACAAATTTTACCTGATTCTATGAGGCAAGCCTACATGCCAAAGTCCAATGAACCTGTGGTTCATTTTACGTATCGTTTTCAGCATCAGGTGGAAGATTCCTTGTATCGGTATCTGGTTGGGGAGTAGATCAATATCCCCCTTTTCCAGGAATAACGTTTCTAACGCCACCTCGTGGATTTTTAACATCGCCTTTCCTTCTAGGGATTAAATGGATATGGGCGTGTAAAATGGTTTGACCAGCGCTTACTCCTTGGTTAATTCCTATGTTGAATCCTTCAATCGATGAGTCTTCGTTGCGTAGTTTATCTTTCGTTTTAACAAGTAATTCATTAAATGCGAGCAATTCTGCAGATTTCAACTCGAAGTAGTTATCAAAATGCCTTTTCGGAATAATGAGATGATGACCCGGTGTGACTGCAAATTTATCTTTGATGACATACGCCAAGGGATGTTCGAAAACGATTTCACGCTGAATAGTACAAAAAACACAATGCTCGTCCCGGTTCCCAAAGAGTTGTACTCGATTTCTAAAGTCCGTATCGTCTGTGTCGCGCTTATTTGTGTTGCATTTATAACACAAGGCCTGATAATTTGAGAGTTCATCTGGGCCATTCCAGTTTTTAGGAACAATGTGATCCACTTCTAAGGCTCTGATTTCAGAGGAGATACCGCACAACTCACATACGTTGTTGGCTCTGTTCAATACTTGATATCGTATACTTCCGTCAATGGGGGACCGATTCTTCCTTCGATGGTCCCAGATCATCATTCCACGTTTTTTCTTGTATTCGTTGATTTTGATGGCACATAATTCGATGAGTTTTTCTCGTTCATCATCGGAGAGTTTTTCAAATCCGATTAGCTGGTATTCACCTCCCTCTTTCGCAACTATTTGGTTGTTTCGCAGCACCTTTCCAACCATTTGGTTTACACGTTCTGTGTAGTATTCCACTTGGCTCAAGTCATTTTGCACTAAATCCAATGCAATTTCATCCGCTTTAGCTTTTCCTTGATTGGAAAGCAGCTTCATGATCATGACCGGCTGATACACATGACTCATACGCATGCGTTTGCTCAAATATTCCGCTAATACATGATATTTATTTTCTGACACTAGATTTTAAAAGTAACCATTTTTATGAAGTTAACGAGGAGAAACCATCCCCTCCACCGGCCTCAGGTCATTCACTTCTACCTCCAGCACGTAGCGGTCGAGTTTGGGGTGGTAGCTCGTAAACGGTGCAATAAGGGGGTAGCGGTCTTTGAGCAGCAGAAATTCTTTGAAGGGTAGTTCCAGGCGCAGGGGGTATTTTTTTCCGGAGAAGGCAAAGCCAAACACATCAGGAATTTGCTGTTCATGGAGCATTTCGTGTTTAAATACCGTTCCGGTGTATTCCACCGAGCCAATGCGGTCAATGTTATAGGTTTTATTTTTTTGGGTACTTGGTTCAAAGGCCATCACGGTGTGGTAGTTTTCGGTGAAGCCAAAGGGTTCCACGAGGCGGTCGGAGATGCTTTCGGAGTTGATGGATTGGTATTTTTTGAGTACCACTTGTTCTTTATTCATCATGGCCTTCGTGAGGCGTTCCACGGCTTTCCCGTTCTTGGCATGGAGCAGGTGGGTGGCCACCATCGGAAGTTCAGAACCCATATAGATTTTGCTGAGCAAGGAATCCTTCAGTTTGGAAGATTTTCCAGTACTTAACACCAGTGATTTTAGAAGCTGCGCTTCTTCGGGCGTAAAGTAAATGCCATCGGTAGGCTGCTGTTCAATGTAGTAGCGCTGGTTGTGGTCTTTATGGAGATCAAACCCACATTCTCGGAGTAGGTCGAGGTAGCGATACACGGTACGTTCGGTGGAGTCGAGAAAGGTAGCGAGTTGACTAATGGTTTTATGAGGAGCTTCTTGCAGGTAGCTAATGAGTTGCAGCACGCGCAAGATCTTGTGTTGGTTAAGCATGGGGTAGGGTTTGGGCAAAGAACAAAAAAATGATTTAAACCCACAACTTTTTGACCCGAGCTGTCAGGGGAAAGTTTGGAATTCCTATGGGTGCAATGGTCCCTGAGTAGTCCGAAGGACGTATCGAAGGGCGCACCCATAGGGGACATAGTAAATTATCGAATAATTAATGATTCAAAATTTTAGTGATTTTATCTTCCACAATGGGCAATCGCTCCTCGAGCATAATGGGGTGAATATGTGCCATTAAAAGCTCTTTTAACATTCCTTGTTGGATTATTTCGTTCAGTTGTTGTTTTATAAAATTTGAAATATCTACTTCTGCTTTAGCGATTTCTTCAACTA
>JBEIDV010000096.1:0-7308 GCA_040383285.1 Crocinitomicaceae bacterium
ATAAGCGTCTCTTAATTGACCAAAATGCAATGCCGTTGTACTAGACGAACTTGCAAAATCAGGTTGCACATAAAAATACACCCGCGGTGAAAGTTGACCATAAAATATCAAGCGCATCCGTCGGATAAAAAAGTCATTATCCCCTCCCCAACTTCTATCGCACTGCTCACATTCAAGGTCTTCATTGGTTTGAAGTAGGCCATTATAGCGAACTTGCGCATATCCGCGCAGTTGAATTTTATCGTACCACTTCGTTGTGTCTTTTGTAAGTTGTGCCGAAACATTCATTGAGACCAAAAGTGCGGCAAATAGATATATACCTTTCATGTTATTTTTTTGGGCAAAACTAAATGCTTAATACTGAATTAACATTCGCTTAGTATAATATTAACTTTTAATTAATCTTGTTAATGATTTGGTAACATTTGGGAGGCTTTGGGTGCCAATTACTTATATATCTTTCGAAAATTCAATATAATTTCTAAGATTTAAAAACCTTGTCAATGTTACCATTAAGTTAACAATGGGCATGAAGTAAGTTATTTTGATTAGAGCTTAATACATTTGACAAAAAAAATTGATTATGGCTGGTTTTTTAAGTTATTTCTTACCAAAAGACAAGGTGTTTTATGAATTGTTTGAAAAGGCAAGTGACAACCTTCAATTAATTTCAGAAAAGTTAGTTCAGGTGGTACACGAACCTGATTACAACAAACGAGAAGTTCTAATTAAAGAAATGCATGACATTGAGCATCAGAACGATGACATTACACATACAATTTTTGTTGAACTTGGTCGGAATTTCATAACACCATTTGACCGTGAAGATATTCATAGCCTTGCGAGTGCATTGGACGATGTAGCCGATTATATTTTTGCCGCAGGGAAAAAAATCAACTTTTATAAAATCGATCCACTTCAGGATCAAGGTATTCAAAAAAGTGCGGAAGCAATTCGCGAAGCTGTTATTGCGTTAAAACAAGCAGTAATGGAGCTTAGAAATCTTAAAAACACACAGAAAATTATTGAATGTGTTATCAAAATCAACAGCATTGAGAATAACGCAGATAATATTTTCGATATGAGTATTGAACGCTTATTCGAATCTGATGTTGATGCTAAAGAATTAATCAAGCGCCGTGAATTATATATGGTATTGGAAACAGCTACTGACAAATGCGAAGATGCAGGAAACGTAATTGAATCCATTGTAGTGAAGTTCGCTTAATTTTAATATCGCCTTTATCATGTTTACTCTACTCTTAGTGGTTATTGGCATTGCACTTCTATTTGACCTTGTCAACGGATTTCACGATGCAGCCAATTCTATAGCCACTGTCGTTTCCACAAAAGTATTAACTCCTTTTCAAGCAGTAATCTGGGCAGCATTTTTTAATGTGTTAGCCTTTTGGGTATTTGACATGAGCGTTGGAAATACGGTAGCCAAAACGGTGGATAATACAGCCATTGATTTGTGGGTGATTCTCGCTGGATTATTGGCTGCAACCTCATGGAACCTACTTACCTGGTGGCTAGGAATTCCTTCATCTTCTTCACACACCTTAATCGGTGGATTTGCAGGTGCAGCAGTTACTCACGTAGCCATTGCCAAAGGTTCGCTTTGGGAAGGCTTCAGTGTTATTGCTGGAAAAGAAATTTTATCCGTTGTGTTTTTCATTTTCTTGGCACCCATAATCGGTGGAATCATATCATACCTAATTACTGTTGTAACTATCGCTCGCAATTTTTGGTATAAAATGCTTGTTATTCTCCTGTTAACTGCCATCACGATTTTTGCAATGCTTTACATGATTGAATACCTAGATGTAAAACCGATAATGCTTTACATTGTGGCTGGTATGATCTTAGTCTTTATATTGGTTTATTCTTATCAATACTTAATGTACAGAAATAGGCCTTCAGCATTACGTGAGGCCGGAATGCATAAAAAACTTCAGCTTTTATCTTCAGCAGCTTTCTCACTGGGTCACGGTGGGGCAGATTCTCAAAAAGTGATGGGGATTATTTGTGCAGCACTTTTAGTGTATGGAAACATGGCTAGAAAAGAAGGAAAAGAAAACCAAGTCGGTAAACAATTTGCCATTACTGAACTTGTTCAAGTGGAATACCATAATGAGGAAGGTAAATTAGAAAAATTTAAACCTGAATACGCGCTGGTTGATTCGAATGTGTATTACCTGAGTCACAAGGAAATCGTTGACACGAAGGGTAACGTGTTATATGATAAGAAAGGGAATTTAGTGGCTAAAGATGTAAAGAATGTTCCTTCGTTTGAGGCTATTGATACGGCACTTACCAAATTAGAAGTCTACCTTATTGGAAAAGCCTTGTGTGATGCCAAAACGAAAGATACCATTTTCAATGATAAAACATTGAACCCGAACTATGCCTATGCTGGTGTTTTTTCGAGTGTAGTTAATCCAAACGGAGAGCTAAAAAAAGATTATAAAATAAAAACTAAAGTACATTCTGAAACCATGCCGTTTTGGATTGCTTTTGGATGCTATCTGATGATTGGTTTAGGTACATTAATGGGCGGATGGAAAATTGTAAAAACCATGGGTTCTCGCATTACCAAGGTAACCCCATTAGAAGGTGTTTGTGCAGAAACCGCCGGAGCCTTAACGCTATTTACTGTTTCTAATTTCGGTATCCCTGTTTCCACAACGCATACGATTACTGGATCTATTATTGGTGTTGGAGCAACGCGTCGCTTAAGCGCAGTACGTTGGGGTGTAACCATTAACCTCTTATGGGCGTGGATTTTAACAATCCCTGTAAGTGGCGCCTTGGCAGCACTGATCTATTCCATTATTTACTTTCTTTAAGCTTCATTTTTCAGGTTAACAGTTTGTTTACATTCGGATTATTTACTACATTCACGTCGTAAATTTAAAATTGTAATACCTATGAAAAAACTGTTACTTTCCGTAAGCGCGCTCTTTTTCGTTGCTTATGCATCTTCTCAAGTAATTTGTAAGGGCGTTTCTCCGGCAGCGATTGCTGGGAATTATACCTTTACTTGGTCGGATCCTGCTGGAGGCTGGGGTACTCCAGATTTTTTAATCCCAAACACGTGGGTTGAAGATACCCTAATGTTAGTTGAAGACGGTACGCCAGGAACGAATCCTCAAGGGAATCCCATTTCGCAAGAAGGATGTTTTACTTTGACGAATGACCTGACCGGTAAAATTGCAGTAGTTTTCAGAAACACGTGTGAATTTGGAGATAAAGCAATCAACGCACAAAATGCAGGTGCAGTTGGTGTAATCGTTGTTAACCGTAATCCAGGCGAGTGGATCAACATGGGACCAGGAGCTCAAGGAGCTAATGTGACCATTCCAGTAGTTATGATTGACTTTACAGACGGGATGAACATTATCCAAGAAATGCAAAATGGCCCGGTAGTTATGTTCTTAGGGAACAAAATTGGATTAAATCCGAATGATGCGGGAATGACCGCCTCAACTACCCTTATCCCAAAACAAGGAGGAGTTGTATCTTACTTGGCTCAAAATGGTGCTGAATTCAACTTTGACTTAGGAACACGTATCTACAACTTTGGTAACCAAGCACAATCGAATGTTTCTTTGAATGCGACAGTTACTGATCCTTCTGGAAACGTGGTTTATAACAACACCGTAAACGGATTGAATATCAATGCAGCGGATAGTATCGATGTAGATCCTACGCAAGCAAATACATTGCCCCAATTCTCATTAGCTTCTTACCCAATGGGCCGCTATACATTAACGTATACAATTGCGCTTGCCAATGGTACTGCAGATGATGACGCATCTGATAATACAGCGAGTTACGATTTCGTAATCCAAGATTCATTGTACACGTTTGCGAACATCGACGTAACAACTGGAAATGCTGTGCCTAGTGCACATTACCGACCTAGTACAAACAATGCAACCTATTCAATTTGTACGGTGTTAAAAGATGCCAACGCGAGTCGAATCGCTGCAACTGGACTTCATTTCTCAGCAACAACCTTGGCTGCATCGGGTGTTACTTTAGATGGTGAGGAAATTGCGCTTACCTTGTACAAATGGGAAGATAACTTTGTTGACTTGAACGACGCTAACTTCGGGTTCACTACCTTAAATCAAGTAGCTGGTGGATTCTATTACTACCCAAGTGATCTTCAAGGTGATTTAGTATACGGTGCGTTTGATCAAGCCGTTGTTTTAGAAGACAATGTACGTTACTTAGCATGTGCTCAAACTGTAAATCTTGATGTGTATTTAGGATTTGAAAGTTCAAGAGACCACACGTGGAACTACAATTACTACGCACAACCAATGTCGCCAATTGAAAGCGATGGCGCATATTTCGCAGCTGGATTTGGGGCTGATGTTCCGAATGCACTTGTTCTACGCGTTATTGATGCGAACAGCATTGGGTTAGATGAAGCGTCAACAGTAAATGGTATGGCCTATCCAAACCCAACTGCAAACAACATCGATTTAACCATTGACGGTGAAGGTGCTGCTAACGTAGTTGTTACTGATATTGCAGGTAAAATCGTTTCTACACGTGCAATCAATTTAGTGAATGGTACATCTAACTATTCATTGGAAGGATTAACAAACGGAATGTATATTTTCAACGTTACCCTTGAAAACGGAAAAACTGCACAATTTAATGTAGTTAAAAAATAAACTCTATAGATTTTATTGGAAAGGGGCTTCGGCCCCTTTTTTTATGTCCTCCTTTGGGTATCTTTGCAGTATGAAGAAACAGGCTTTCACCGTTACGGCTGCCCTTCCCTATGCCAATGGACCACTGCACTTAGGACACGTGGCTGGAGTATATTTACCCGCAGATCTTTTCGTTCGCTTTTTGCGTTTAAAAAAAGATGATGTCTTGTTCATTTGCGGAAGCGATGAGCACGGTGCGGCCATAACCCTTCGAGCTAAAAAGGAAGGCATAAGCCCTCAAGAAATCGTAGATAAATACCACCACCAAATTCAAGATGCATTTGAGCGCTTTGGGATTTCCTTTGATATTTATCACCGTACAAGCAGTCCGCTTCACCACAAGGTCTCCTCGGATTTTTTCAAAACCTTGCACGAAAAGAATGCCTTTACACAGGAAACTTCCATGCAGTACTATGATGAATCTTTTCATCAATTTCTTGCCGATCGATACATCACTGGAACCTGTCCGAAATGTCAGCATCCCGCCGCATATGGTGATCAATGTGAAAAATGTGGTTCTGATTTAAGTCCTACCGATCTCATTAATCCAATTTCTACACTTTCTGGATCTACACCCATTTTAAAAGAAACCTCGCATTGGTATTTACCCATGAATGAACATGAGGCATGGTTAACGGAATGGATCCAGCAAGGAAAATTAGACGGGATTCAACAGCACAATCCATCCGAATGGAAAAATCAAGTTCTCGGTCAATGCATGTCGTGGATTAATGCCGGCCTAAAACCGCGGGCAATGACACGTGATTTAGATTGGGGCGTACCGGTACCATTACCTAATGCAGCAGGGAAAGTACTTTATGTTTGGTTAGATGCACCCATTGGTTACATTTCGGCAACCCAAGCATGGGCCACTCAGCACGGAAAGGATTGGCGAACATACTGGGGGAAAACCGAAGCCGAAGGCCGAAAATTAGTGCATTTCATTGGAAAAGATAACATTGTGTTTCACGCGATAATTTTTCCAATTTTGCTTAAAGCACATGGGGACTTAATCCTACCAGACAACGTACCGGCCTACGAATTCCTGAACCTAGAGGGAGATAAATTCTCTACCTCACGCAATTGGGCGGTTTGGTTGCATGAATACCTGGATGCCTATCCCAATAAAATTGACGAATTAAAATATGTGCTCACTTCGATCGCTCCAGAGAACAAAGATTCGGAGTTTACATGGGCTGATTATCAAGTTCGGGTGAATTCTGAATTAGCCGATATCCTGGGGAACTTTGTCAATCGAACGATTGTACTTACCCATAAATATTACGAGGGTCACGTACCTGAAGCCGGAGAATTAACGCCAGTTGAGCTTGCGTTATTTGAAAAATTACACGCCGTTGAGTCACGCATTTCTACCTTAATGTATGGTTATAAAATCCGTGAGGCGCAACAGGAAATGATGAACATTGCTCGCCTCGGAAACAAGTACCTTGCCGATGAAGAACCTTGGAAAAAAGTAAAAACAGACCCCGAACGGGTTCCTACCATTCTAAATACCTCGCTGCAAATAACCAGAGAATTGGCCCGAATGGCGCAAGTGTTTTTACCCCAGACTTCACACAAAATCTATCAGATGCTCAACCTAGCTTCGGATGAATGGAATACCGTACTTCCGTTAATCCCTGCAGGACATACACTAAATCCTGCGGAGATCTTATTTGAAAAAATCAGCGATGAGTTAGTAACTGAAGAAAAAGCTAAACTTACACAAACAACCACTCCTAAAAGCCCGTACCCCGCCATGAAAGAATTGATACAATTTGATGATTTTACAAAAATGGATATTCGCTTAGGCAAGGTGCTAAGCGCGCGTAAAATGGAAAATGCAGATAAGCTTCTCGTATTAACCGTTGACACGGGAATCGATGAACGAATCATTGTTTCAGGAATTGCACAGCATTATTCTCCGGAGGAGATTACAGGGAAATCCGTAGTTGTATTAATGAACCTAGCCCCTCGAAAAATTCGCGGAGTAGAATCTATGGGAATGCTATTAATGGCAGAAGATAGCGAAGGAAAGTTGAGTGCCTTGGTTAGTGAACGTGGTTTTGAGGGTGGCCCTACGATTGGATAAAACCTACACGTAGCCCTTATCTTTTGCCCAACTGCTCAATTGTGCGGCGTTTGGCAAATCCAATTTCTTTAAAATGTTATGTCGGTGTGTTTCGATCGTTCGGTGAGAAACAAACAACTTATCTCCTATTTCTTTGGAGGTGAGGCCCTGTGCGATGAGTTTAACAATTTCGATTTCCTTCATCGTGAGTTCTTTTTTCTCCGACTCATCCACGTTTAAAAGGGATGCGAAATAGCGGTCCTTGATTTCTGCCGCGATGAACAATTCCCCTTTCGATACGGAATGTATGGCACTAATCAACTCACTTTTATTGGTGTTCTTAGTCAAATACCCCTTCGCTCCTAACGAGAGAAACTTCTTTACATACGTGATGTCATCGTGAAGCGACAACCCAATTACGCGGGTTTTGGGCATGGAATCCAAAATCTTAGTAGCCGCATTCAATCCAGAACCAGCACCTAAATTAATGTCCATTAATACAATATC
>JBEIDV010000097.1:0-7283 GCA_040383285.1 Crocinitomicaceae bacterium
CCGGAAGCATGCGGTACGAGGACAGCATCAAGAAAATACCCGCTGCGGCGCTCTCAACTCAAGATGCTGATCGATTGGCTCAAGTATTATCATCAGGTAATGCATTGAAATTCTCCATGGAAATGGATTGTCGAAATTTTCCAGATGAGCCTTCCTTCAATGTGATTGGCGAAATGAAAGGCAGTAAGAAACCGAATGAAATCATAACAATTGGCGGACACCTTGATTCCTGGGATCAAGGCGAAGGAGCACACGATGATGGAGCCGGTGTTATCCATTGTATGGAGGCGTTACGGATATTAAAGACCTTAAATTATAGGCCAGAACACACCCTACGCGTCGTTTTCTTCATGAATGAAGAGAATGGGAATATGGGCGGGAAAACGTATGCCACTTGGGTGAAATCTCTTGGAGAAGAACACATTGCAGCGCTTGAAAGTGACCGTGGAGGGTTTACCCCAAGGGGATTTGGTTGCGATGGATCTGACGGAATTTTCAAACGATTCACTCAATTTGAGCCCCTATTTACTCCGTACGATTTGCATGTGTGGGAAAAAGGCGGTGGTGGTGTGGACATTGGTCCCTTAAAAAATGAATTCAAGGGAATTACCTTGTTTGGATTCATCCCGGATTCACAGCGATACTTTGATTTTCATCACGCGGATAGCGATGTATTTGAATCGGTAAATAAACGTGAATTAGAACTTGGAGCTGCCGCTATATCATCATTCCTTTATCTGATAGACAAGGAGTTATTTCGGTAGTTTGCTTTTATATTCCTTAACCGAAGGACATTGCTCATACTCTGTTTCAAAATCCTTCAATTCTTCTGGAGTCATCTTACTGGTCATGTCATTGCATTTTTTAAAAATCCCTTGATACTTTTTATTACCAAGAACTTTCATTTTCTTAATTGGATCTGAGGTATTGTTAATTTCCTTAACGGCTTTAACATGCGCATCGGCGCATTCACATACTTTTGATTTGCAAGAAAACAATACTGCAGCAACAGATGCTAATAAAATTATTTTTTTCATTGTATTACTTTGATGCGGTAAGTTGGTCTGCTGCAGATTGAGCGATGGCGCTTTTCTCCACACGAATTTTTGTACCTTCCGATGAAATCAATACCGTAGACTCAGCAATCTCTAAAATCTTACCATGAACCCCACCAATGGTAACCACCTTATCTCCTGGCTTCATTGCCTCTCGAAACTTCTTAAGTTCTTTTTGTTTTTTAGCTTGTGGTCGAATCATAAATAGATAAAAAATTGCAATCATTGCAACGATCATGATTAACGAACTCATAGAATTTCCTGCACCCATCTTATTTAATTTTAGCTTTGATTATCAACACTTTGGTAGACGGTGTTGTATTCGTCATTATCGTAACCGACTTGGTAACTTCTTTCGAAGATACGTTTGCTGTATTTACTTTAGCAATAATTTCTGTTGATTCACCCGGTTGTATCGGTTCCGAAGGCTTATCCGCCACAGTGCACGAACACGAAGGACGAACCTCTCCGAAAACCAAGGGATAATCACCGGTATTGGTTACGGTAAATACCGCACGAATGACTTCACCTTTAACCACGGTGCCGGCATCAAAAATATCGTTTACCTCAAGGGTGGTTTTCTGTCCAACTTCTACCGCGTCTCCCTTGCTTGAACAAGCAAAAAGAAAGGCGATTGAGCATAATGCAATTAGTTTTTTCATATCTTATTCTAAAAGTCCTCTCCCGGTTTTAACGAGGCGTTTATCTGCTTTAAATTTTTCTACTATTTTATCCAAAATACCATTGATAAAGATATTACTTTTCGGAGTACTATAAAATTTTGAAATTTCAATATACTCGTTAAGTGTTACCTTGGATGGAATACTCTGAAAGTATAAAAGTTCGGTGATTCCCATTTTCAACAAGACTAAATCCATTTTCGCGATTCGTTCTGTTTCCCAGTTATCCACCATTTCAGTGATTAAAACATCGTACTCCGTATTATTCTGAATGGTTTTGCGCAATAACTCGTGAACGAAGGCAGACTCATCAGCAGGATCTTTATATAAAGGCAATGGAACAAACTCTTCGCCCGGTTGCATCGCCTTAATGGATTTTAGCACCATGGAACAACATAAATCCAAGTCATCCATCCAATAAATACTTTTCTCGTCGAAAAAATTATACAACCACGAAGAATTAGCGACTGAATCTTTGAACAATTGAAGTAAAAACGAACGATCTACCTCATAACCTGATTCCTCATTGCTCATATAAAGCACATAGGCTTCGGATTCCAAAATGGCATTAAACATTTTGCGAAACATTTCTTGAGATTCCGCTCCGAGCCAGTTTACCTTTCTCTTTTTTGCAATCTCATGTAAGGTGTCCGCATTGGAAAGTTGATTAACCAGCCGATTGTCAACAAAACGCATGTTCGGATGTAAATCTTCCGGTGTAGGACGCAACTTTTTCTTGCGGTCTTCCATTTTATTCTCAGCGGCACGAACTAATTGATCGAAGGTAAGCAGCAGATATAGATACATATCGTACATGCGATCCAGAGATACATTTAACTCTTTGTCCGTTTTGATAAAGTCTTTTTCATCGCTCTGAAAATGTGCATAGAGCAACTGCAATACTTTAATCCGTAAATGCCGTCTATTTAGCATAAATTATAGATTCAACCCCCCTTTACGTTCTATTCGTTCCTCAGCCATTCGATTTGCAATTTGATAGGTAGGGATTCCTTCATTTTTAGAACGTTCCAAAATCTGATAAATCGTTTGATAAATTTCTTCTGCCTTCGTATGTGCCCAATCTAAACTCATACCTGAAACTTCGGAAAAACAATTGATAACCCCCCCAGCATTGATCGCATAATCAGGAGCGTACAAAATTCCTTTTTCCATAACTGCAATTCCATGGGTTTGTTCTTCAGCCAATTGGTTATTTGCTGCACCTGAAATAATGCTGCAAGACAAGCGAGCCAAGGTGTCATCGTTGACGGTAGCTCCCATCGCGCAAGGTGCATAAATATCCATCGGAACATCATAAATATCTCCTGGCGCAACAACCGTAGCACCATAGGTTTCTGATACATTCCTTAAAGTCGCTTCATGAATATCCGTTATAAAAACCTTAGCGCCTTCCGATGTCAAATGTTTTACCAAATATTGACCAACATGCCCTACGCCTTGCACAGCAACAGTCTTCCCTTCCAAGCTATCGCTTCCAAATTGCATCTTTGCACAGGCTTTCATGCCCATATAAACCCCATATGCTGTTACTGGAGATGGATCCCCGCTTTTACCCGGTAAACCAACTACATAATTTGTTTCTTTACTCACATGAACCATATCTTCAGGAGAAATCCCCATGTCTTCTGCGGTAATATATTTTCCTGATAGGCTATTAACAAACTGACCAAACCTTCTTAGCAATGCTTCAGACTTCATGGTACGGGAATCACCAATAATTACGGCTTTTCCGCCCCCAAGATCCAACCCGGAAATAGAGTTCTTGTAGGTCATTCCGCGAGATAAGCGCAGCACGTCATTTAAGGCATCCGCTTCATTGTTGTACATCCACATGCGCGTACCACCAAGTGCAGGTCCAAGAACCGTATTGTGTACAGCGATTATTGCTTTAAGTCCGGTTTTAGCATCGTTACAAAAAAGCACTTGTTCATGCCCCATCTTTGTTAACTGAACCAAAATGCCATCAACGATCGTTGATGCTGAAATTGAGTTGGTTGTATTCATGCCTTAAAAATTGAATTAGAAACGTTTATTTAAATAGTACCTTTGTACCAGTTTCGACGGCAAAAATAGAAAATAAATCCCATGAAGTCTCTACGGAGTTTGAACAAATATTTCATCACCTATAAATGGCGATTCTTATTAGGAATCCTCTTTACGGTGATTAGTAATTACTTTGCGGTCAAAATGCCTAAGTATGTGCAAGTTTCCATTGATAGCTTGCAAAAAACTGGAGTAAGTACTCAATTAAATGATGCCCTTTGGCTGTCGTTTAAAATTGGGGGCTTGTATTTATTGTTATCAGCAACCAAAGGATTTTTTCTTTTTCTGATGCGGCAAACCATTATCGTGATGTCTAGATGGATTGAATTTGATTTAAAACAAGCCATATACACACATTACCAAACCTTAGATACCGACTTTTATAAACGAAATCGAATTGGTGATTTAATGAATCGTATCTCCGAAGACGTAGGCCAAGTACGCATGTATCTTGGACCCGGTGTCATGTATACCATCAACCTCGTAGTACTGACTGTTTTTAGTCTTTACCAAATGACCCAAATAAGTGGTAAACTAACCTTGTTTGCATTAATACCTTTACCATTCATGTCCTTCATTATTTACAAAGTTTCTAATAAAATAAATAAAGCAAGTAAAAGTGTTCAAGAAGAACAATCACACATATCAACCCTCGCACAAGAAACGTTTTCCGGCATTCGCTTAATCAAGGCCTACAGCCAGTTTGGTCCTACCAGTGACCGAATGGAGCGTGCAGCAAATTCATACCGACAAAAAAGCATGAAACTGGTTTTAATAAATGCCTTGTTTATGCCAACCATTATGCTGCTAATTGGATTAAGCACCTTGCTTGTAATTTATGTTGGCGGGTTATTAACAGAAACGAATCAGTTGAGCTTGGGAGGAATTGTAGCGTTTATCTTTTATGTAAATAACTTAACCTGGCCATTCGTTTCCATCGGATGGGTAACTTCGATTATTCAACGCGCAGAGGCGTCGCAACAACGCATCAACGAGTTTTTAAATACCAAACCAAGCATCACCAACCCAAGCAACGAACCATTCGACTTACAAGGTGATATTGTATTTGACAACGTGAGCTTCACCTATTCAAACACAGGAATACGAGCGCTTCACGGCATGAACTTCGCGATTAAATCCGGTCAACACCTAGGAATCTTAGGCAAAACAGGAAGCGGAAAATCAAGTGTACTCCATTTAATCGGACGACAATTTGACCCAAATGACGGGACCATCTACGTAAATAAAAAAGCACTGAAGACCATTAACTTACAAGACTATCGTTCTCAAATGGCTGTGGTTCCCCAGGAAGTATTTTTATTTTCAGATTCTATTCGAAATAATGTTGCGTTTGGTGCACACGCTACGGTTTCTGACGAAGCCATTATTGAGGCACTCAAAAAAGCACACGTTTGGCACAACATTCAAGAATTCCCAGATCAACTTGATACGCAACTTGGTGAATTAGGCGTAAATTTAAGTGGCGGCCAAAAGCAACGCATTAGTATTGCACGGGCCTTGATTCGAAATCCAAAGTTGTTAATTTTAGACGACTGCCTTTCCGCGGTAGATACCGAAACAGAAGAAATTATATTAAATGAACTCCGGTCGCTTTCCCAATCCCCAAGCATGGTATTGGTCAGTCATCGTATTTCTACACTGAGAAATTGCGAGCAAATTATCGTGTTAGCGGATGGCGAGATTGTGGAGATGGGAAGTCCAGAGGATCTGATGAAGCAGAAAGGAGTCTACTATGAAACCTACCTTCAACAGTTAAACGAGGATCAGTCTTAAGCATCATGAAACGGATTGGTTTAATCTCTGACACGCATGGGTACTTGGGCGCGGATGTCTGCAGTTATCTTGCAGATGTAGATGAAATTTGGCACGCAGGAGACATTGGAAACATCGCTGTGTTAGATAAAATCCGAGCCATGAAACCGTCTCGGGTAGTGTACGGAAACATTGATGGGGCAACGCTCAGAAATGAAACAAAGGCATTGGAATGCTTTGAAATCGAAGGACTCAAGGTGTGTATGACGCACATCGCGGGTCGTCCCGAAAAATTAATCGATTCCATAAAAGAACTCTTAACGCTCGAAAAACCAGGAGTTTTCATTTGCGGTCATTCTCACATTACCTTAGTAAAATATGTAAAGGAACGAAATGTCCTTTGGATGAATCCCGGTGCTTGCGGCATTAAAGGATTTCACAAGGCGCGAACGATACTTAGATTTACCATTGAAATGGGGAAATGTAAAGACCTGGAATTGATTGAATTAAATCGTTACCCTTCCCATGAAGACAACCAAGCATCTGCCGAATAAGCAAACTGTTCGCCCGATTCCATATGCTTAAGAATAACGATTCCTTTTTGGCGTTCTTCTTCGCCATAAAACAATACCCACTTGGCTCCTTTGTCGTTTGCATACTTTAGTTGCTTTTGCAATTTGGCTTGTGAAGGATAAACCTCGGCTACTTTACCCAAATCCCTGACTGAATTAGCCCAAATGGCACACTGATCCGCCTCTAGTTCCGAAAAATTCAAAAACAAGACGTCTGGTCCGCTGCTTAAATCAGCCGGAAACAAGTCAAGCGTTTCCATGATATCGTATATTCGATCTGCCCCAAAAGAAATCCCTACACCCGATAAGCCTTTTACACCAAACAACCCAGTTAAATCATCATATCTTCCACCTCCGCAAATACTCCCCATAACTACATCATGCGCTTTAACCTCGATAATCGCTCCTGTGTAATAATTTAGTCCACGCGCTAGGGTTACATCGAGTTCCAATTGTCCGTTTAGCAAGGGGTTATCTAGAAATTTACTATGAATGTAGCTCAATTCCTCCAAGCCTTTCATACCGATTTCACTCTTCGACAGAAACGTAGATAGAAAGGAAATTCGTTCTTCAAAGGAACCGCTTAATTGAAATAAGGGTTTTATTGAATCTACCAAGGATGAATCAAATCCTTTGTCCATCAATTCTTTAATCACCCCATCTTCACCGATTTTATCCAATTTATCCAGCGCTACGGTAAGATGAATCAACTGATCAGAAGCATTGCACACTTCTGCAATTCCACTTAATACTTTTCTGTTGTTCAGTTTGATGGTAAACCCGGGTAAATTTAAGGCACTAAGCACTTGATCAATCACTTGGATAAGTTCGACTTCATTACGCAAAGAGTCGCTACCCACCACATCGCCATCACACTGATAAAACTCTTGATAGCGGCCATGTTGCGGTCGGTCCGCTCTCCAAACAGGCTGAATTTGATATCTCTTGAATGGAAAACTAAGTTCGTTTTGATGCTGAACCACAAAGCGCGCGAAGGGCACGGTTAAGTCGTAACGCAAGGCTTTTTCTGACAATGAATTTGCAAACCGAGGAAGGTTATCTGCGGCAAGGGCTTCTAAATCTGCTTTGCGTACTTTTTCCCCAGAATTTAGGATGCGAAAAATCAAGCGATCCCCTTC
>JBEIDV010000098.1:0-7271 GCA_040383285.1 Crocinitomicaceae bacterium
CCAATCGCAGATATGCATTTTGATTTGCATCAAATCCCCTTGGAGGATAATCGCTTTGACGTGGTGTTTTGTAATCACGTGATGGAGCACGTGGATGATCCGAATCAATGCATGCGTGAGTTGTTTCGTGTGATGAAGCCAGGGGGCTGGGCAATCATGCAAGTACCTCAAGATATTTCTAGAGAGAAAACGCTGGAAGATCCCACGATAACCTCTCCAGAAGACCGTGAAAAATATTATTGGCAAAAAGATCATGTACGCTTGTTTGGATTAGATTATCCGGATTACTTAAAACGTGCAGGATTTGAAGTAGAAGAATTTTGGCTTAAGTATCATTTGAGTGCGGAAGTATTTGAACGATATAGAATTTCCGCCGATGAGGTGCTTTACATTGCAAAAAAGAACTAACATGAAAACCTATTTTTTAGCGCTACTTGTATTTCTAGTGATGGGGTCTTTTTCAGCCCAAAAAGACATTTTTTTACACATTAACCCAACATTCAATAATACCGCATTCGCTTTAAATACTACCTACACAGGCATCGATGGTGTGGCAGTTAACATGGATCATTTCAATTATTACATTTCGGATATCAAACTTTTTCATGATGGGGGGATCCAAACCAATATTGCCCCTGCTGTATTCCTATTTACACCCGATCAAGTAGGATTTTACTTAGGGAATTATAACATTCAAGACGTGGAGAGTATTCGCTTTATGGTGGGCGTGCCTTCACGGTTAAATACTCAGTCAGGTGCTGAAGCGGTTGATATTTCATCTTTCCCGGATACTCATCCCTTAAGTTTTCAAAATCCAACCATGTATTGGGGGTGGCAATTTGGATACATGCATATGATTGTTGGGGGAGAGGCAGACAGTAATAACGATCAACTTCCTGATGCGTATTTCGAGATGCATAACCTTGGCGACCATAACCAACGGACCATTCAAATGCCGGTTGTTGAGACGAATACAAATGCAAGTCAAATGGATATTTATTTGGCGTGTCAGGTCGATCAATGGTTAAGAGATATGCCTTTATCCTCGGTTGGCGTGTTGCATGACCAAACGGGTCTAAATGATTCGGTTATGGCTAATGTGCTAACCTATCCCGTATTTACGCAGCCACAGACGGCTGGCATGAACACCAGTACTTCCCCACAATTTTGGGTGGAGGGGGCTTCCATTCATTGGATGGAATTAGAGCATGCATATTTTAAGATATTTGATTTATCAGGTCGTTTGGTATCATCTGGAACCATGAATGGAGCAAGTGGTGAGTTTACCTTGGATTTGAATGCTGGGAATTATTTCGTCACGGTGTTTGATTCAATGCATCGAACGATCCTAAGTAAGCAATGCATCATCTCACGTCCGTGATTAAGTTAGTTTTCCTTGGTGGTCTCTTCATGCTATTGTGCTCGTGTGAGTCTCCAGAAGATTTGACTAAGGAATATCCATTCCCTTCGGATAATCAACCGTCAGCGGAGAAAATTGAATTGGGTCGCGCCTTATTTTTTGATAAGCGATTGTCTCTTGATGAATCCATAGCCTGTGCCGATTGCCACAATCCTGCGTATGCGTTTACTGATCGAAAAACAGTGAGCGAAGGGATACAGGGGAAGCAGGCTGATCGGAATGCCCCAACGCTTTTAAATAGTGCATTTTTACAAACGGTAATGTTTGACGCCCACCTTAAGACCTTAGAGCTTCAAGTAATTGTTCCAATTCAAGAAGCCACGGAAATGGGGCATAATATGAAACTGCTGATTCCTAAATTACGTGCAGTTCCTGCCTATCAAAAGGCAGCCAAAATCTTGTTTAACCGTGATTTTGATGCATGGGTATTAACCCGAAGTATTGCCGCCTTTGAACGAAGTTTACTGTCTTTGAATAGTCCCTATGATCAGTTTATGAGGGGTAATAAACGGGCAATGACAAGTGATCAACGTGCCGGAATGAAGCTATTTAATGCACTGTATTGTACAACATGTCACCCTGCACCCTATTTTACCAATTTTAAAGCGGAAAATAATGGGCTATATACAGATTATGGAAATGACAAGGGCCGATTTAGGATAAACCTCGATAGCGCGGATATTGGGTTTTTTAAAACTCCAACACTAAGAAATATTGAGTTAACTTATCCGTACATGCATGACGGTAGTTTGAAAACCTTAGATGAGGTGATTGACCATTACTTAGCAGGTGGAAAACATCCGAAAGGCCAGCATCCGAGTATCTTACCTTTCCAACTTACGGCACGGGAAAAGAAACAACTCATCTCATTTTTAGGTGCCCTAACGGATACGAGTTATCTTAAAAATTTTCAATCACATGCTCCTTGATCAACTTAAAGAACGCTTTGAAGAACCAATTCAAACCATCCAAGTAGGGAATGAAACGATAGGTTTTATAAAACTCAATGGAGCACGAGGCACGGTTCTTTGCACCTTGGATTTGGGGGATTATCAAATGCCAGTTCCGTCGATATATGAGTCAGAGGCACGCATTGAATTATATTTCTTGCTCCCGGAATATTGGGAAACAAGCATAGAAAATGAATTATTTAATTGGGCTGTTAACCGATTAATTGCAATAAAAAATTATTTAAAAACAGACCATTGGGCTATTTCAGGAAATACCTTTAGTTTGGGTGAAATCCCTTCGGGTAGGTTCAAGGAGGTAGGGTTTGCTGCTTTATTGCTGTTGGATCCAATGGCTGTGGAGGAACTTAAATTACCCGTGCAATTGGGAGAAAAATTTCGCTATTTTAAAGTGCTTACTCCTGTTTTTAAAATGGAGAAGGATGTGAAAGAGGCCCGTGGGTTGACTAAGTTTATTCATCGAATGATGGATAAAGGCGTGACGGAGAAATTGGATGAATTTAGAGAACCCGTAATTAAACCTCGATTTCTATTTTGGAGATAAGTAAAGGTAAGGAACAGTGGGCGGCTTTTGCGTTATTATTAGTTAATCTGATTTATGGGGCAAGTCATGTGTTGGCAAAAGGTGTAATGCCTGTTTTTTTATCTCCCACCGTGTTCATTTTATTTAGAGTTTTAGGTGCTGTTGTGCTTTTTTGGATGCTTATTCCATTCGTTAAGCGTGCTAGAATTTTAACCCGTGATTTTATACGCTTGGCTGCTTGTGGGTTATTTGGCGTAACGGTGAATCAGCTCTTGTTTTTTCACGGGTTGAATTCATCTTCCCCAATGAATGCAGGAATAATTATGGCACTCAATCCGATCATGGTAGCAGTACTTTCATTTTTTTCGTTAAAAGAACGACTTACACGCAAGCAATGGATAGGAATTAGCATCGGTGCAATCGGAGCAATTGCGTTAACCACATCCGGCGCAAATACCGTACAGGCACAACTTGGCGATTTATTTCTTCTGGGCAATTCATTGAGTTACGCCATCTATTTGTTATTAGTTAAACCACTCATGCAAAAATATCCTCCCTTAGTGGTTATCGCATGGGTTTTCACGTTTGGAACTTTCTTTTTGCTTGCATTTCCTCCGTTATATGGTGATTTAAAACAAACGGATTTATACATGATTCCTTGGTTCATTTGGTTGAAGATAATTTATGTGGTGGTTGGAGTTACTTTTTTAACCTATCTACTGACGGTAGTAGGGCTAAAATACGTGAGTTCTACGGTGGCCTCGGCGTTCATCTACGTGCAACCAATTTTTGTGATTGCTTTTTCTTATTTGTTTGCCCTAATAGGTTGGTCAGCAGATTATACAAACCAAATAACAGCATCAAAACTTGCGTTAATGGGACTTATCTTTTATGGTGTGCATTTAACCCTAGGAAAGCGTAACTTTGAAAAAAAAACCAGGCCATGAGAAGAACTTCCTTAGCAATAATCGCATTAGTTTTTGTAGTTATAAATGGGTTATCTCAACATCAAGAAGGCTTGGTGGAATATGCTATAACTGTTAAACCTGGAGATACCACAGCCTTGCAAAAACAACGTGCAGCCTTATTATTTGATAGTAAAATGGCACTTCAGTTTAATGATTCTTTGGCTCGAATGGATTTTAAAATGGGAAAGGGGATGCTTACTTCCGTAATAGTAAATAATTATCTAAAGCAGGGTATTACCTTGAATTCGACCTCGGCTGGGAAATTTGCATTTTACTTAACTAAAGATTACTTCGATCAAAAACCGATAGAAGATTCAGTCCAAGTTGAATTAGTGAATGAAGAAAAAAAAATATTAGGTTATACCTGCAAACGCGCGAATTTAAAAGCTAACGGCGTAACGACAACCTATTGGTATACCAATGAACTGAACTTTGATATAAAGCAGCAGGCCATCGTAAATAAGCATATACCCGGTTTCCCCTTAAAATACAATACAGTGAAAGATGGATTATATATGGAATTCGAAGTAACTAATATCGAATTCACGATCAAAGATCCAGAAACTACCTTTTCCTTATTAATTCCCCAAGGCTTTAAAGTCGTAAAATAGTTCCTTTAGGGTTTAATAATATCCAGATTAACTAATCTATTCTTAGCGTTAGATTCCGCGTTACAAGGAGAACATCGAATAATAGGATCCATTTCCCCTTTGGATATGACCTTCAATTTATTAGAATCAACACCTTTTGATGTAAGTAATTTAGCTACTGCGTTGGCACGCATTTCTCCCAGATAACTGTTGTAATCTGTTGTTCCAATCTGGTCGGTTCTTCCAACCAACACCAGTTTATATCCTTGATTTGCATTCAAGAACGCAATAAATTCAGTCAAGCTGTCTGGAATATCTTTGATAACATAACTGTCAAAATCAAAGTAAAACGCTATATTTTTTACACTCACAAAGGGTACTTTTTTAACGGTATCTATGGTGTCTTTTTTACTAACAATTTCTTGTAATAGAGGATAACTGTACGTAAATATGTCATCATCTCCTTGTCCATTATATCGATTAGATGTAAACATCATGGAATCTTTATTAATGCTACAAAAACCAAAATCATCTGATGCACTGTTTATTGGATAAGGAAGGTGTTTCGCAAGGGAATTATCACCTGATCCTATGGTAACGGAATATACATCTAATCCTCCATATCCCATGCTACCATCGCTTGAAAAGTATAAGATAGAATCCCCACTGAATACTGGAAATACGTCATTTCCGGATGTATTTAATTGATTGATTTTACTTGGATTTGACCAATTCCCATTAACGAGTTCCAAGCGATATAAATCACTATCCTTTTTCGATGTTGGCTTAGCGCTAAATACCACCACATTACCGCCATCATTAATTGCAATACTTGTTGATTCTAAACTATCTATGGCGAGAAAAGGACTTAAATTCTCGATGGTCAGTTTATCAGAAAGGGTGCCTTTATAGTTCGTGGGTTTGATGTATTTCCCTTGCTTATCGTAACCACTTAGATTACATACTACGATACCATTTTCACTAACAGAAAGAGCATTAAAAGTCATGTAGGTAATTGGAGGATTGGTTACGGAAATTTCATTCCAAATTACTCCTGAAGACACAACAGACTTATCTTCTGATTGAATGGGAAAAACTACATAGGGCACTTTATACAAGAATTCAGCGTCAATTAAATCCTTGTTTTTATCAACGGCTGCTGTTTTTGTAATTCCTTTTTCCTTTAACGCGATGACATTACCCTTCCAAACATCAATTGTCGCATCAGCTCTGGATGAATTATTTGCAAAACTCTTAAGGTTAGCTATAGGTTCTTTTGGCCACGTATTAATTACATCGATGGCTTGAATCATTTGGTCAAGATCTTTGTTTTTCTCTTTGGTTCGGTATTCAATTAAATACTTCTTCGCAACGTCATATTTACCTGTAGCATAGGCAGAATAGCCATGCGCGTAGATGAAAAACGACTCGATATTCGGAGATTTCACTAAGGAGTCTGTCATCTTATAGGTACGATCAAAATCACCTACACTGAAATACGAAAAGGTTAAATTCTTGAATTGTTTTAACGAAAGTTTTTTAGTTCCTTGAAGCTTTTCATAGGCACTAATTGCTTTCGAATATTCATAGCGATTAAATAATTGATCTGCTTCCTCAAGGGTTTGCCCTATACTAACAAATGCCGTAAAAATAAAAACGGAAAAAAGAACCTTCATTAATTACCTGTATTGTAGATTCTATTTCTTTTTAACCAAGGAATTGAAGAGTCTTCGGTTTTCTTCGTTCGGATTTGTAATTCCAAAAAGACTTCGTGTGATCCATTAGAATATCTAGCAATATCAGATAAGGTATAATCATAAGAATAACCAAATTTTAGCGGTCCGACTTGTCCACCAATTAATCCGACAACGTCTGCATTGTGTCTGTACGAACCTCCAATCCAAAAGTATTTATTAAAGGTAAAAAGCAAGGTTCCATCAAATTGAAAAACACCCGCTTCAATCGCTTGAACCATTACTGTGGGTTTGATTCCAAAGTTTTTAGTTATCTCAAAATGATAGCCTCCAAGGAAATAATAGTGTCTAACCAGTGGACTGTAAATACTTGAATCGAAATTGAATAAATCGCGACTCACTTGAACCAAATTATAGGCTGAAATTCCGGCGAATCCTTTGTTTTTATAATGATAAAAAATCCCAGCATTGGCATCAGGTACAAATTGGTTATTAAACCCTTTAAGTACCGTTGGATCATTGTCAATATAGGTGTCTAATTTATTTACATCAATAAAATGTTGTGTTAAGGATAATCCTAATCCAAAGCCTAATTTGTGATTATATGCTTTGTCTAATTGAAGGTGATACGCCCCTGAAAACGTAATACCAGTTCTTCTACTTGGTCCAGCTAAATCGTTATAAATGTTTGCCCCGATTCCCATTTTATCAGCCACTCTGCCATGAGCGGTTAAAAACTGAGTGGTTGGAGCACCTGGAAAATTAGTCCATTGTTTTCTGAAATTCAACTGAACAGGCGTATAGTCTTTTGATCCTACAGCACCCGGATTTAGAATGTACTCGTTGAATAAATACTGTGAATTAAGTGAGACCTGCTGGGCTTGTACGTGTAGTGTAATCCCTAACAGAATGGCGATGGTATATAGTGTATTTCTCATTTTAATATGTTGATTGTTCCAGTGACAGGAGCTCTGTCTAAATAATTTAAGTTAATGATGTAATAGTATGTTCCGGCTGGCAACGCTCTTGAATCGTATGTTCCGTCCCATGGCGAATATGTGCCTTTTTGTTCAAATACTAAATTCCCCCATTTATTGAATATCGTTAG
>JBEIDV010000099.1:0-7097 GCA_040383285.1 Crocinitomicaceae bacterium
AGCAACTTATTCTGATATAGATTAAAGGATTGGTTGAGATGAAAAGAAAGTACCGAAGGACTCACGTCTGCAACCTTTAACATATTGACACCAATCATTGCTTTCGATTGCATCATCAATGGAATTGGAGAATAAAACCCTGTTTTTCTAACAAAATTCAATAGGGATAGTATCCCGAATTTTGCGTGCAATAGCCCGGCTCCTCCAAACAAGAATAATTTGCCTCCACTACCAATTAACCTAAGGTCTTTCCGGACCGTGGATCCAGCCACCGCATTAAATGAAGCAATAAGGGTGTCGTTTCCTAGTATTTTTTTAACGGACTGGTCATATGTGTGTTGATCTGAAACAACAATGTGCGTTGGACTTATTCTGTTTAATACCGATACTTTTTCTTTAGAACTTACTTTAGCAATAGTTTTTATCCCCTTCAGGTGTAAGAACTGCAGTAGCAAACTACCAACTCCCCCTGCCGCTGCATGCACCAGGGCAAATCTCCCTTTATGTGATTCAGAAATTTGATCTGCCATGTATGAGGCAGTAACACCTTGCGTGCAAAGCGATAAGGCATCAGCGGTATTCATATCCCCGATTTCAACCAATGCCTCAGCCATTGAAATAACCGTGGTTGCATAGCCCCCGAAACGACAAAATCCCGCGACACGTTTACCAATCAAATGTTTGTGAGCCTCATCAAAAACGCGCTCAACGACACCAACAATATCATAACCTGGTACGAACGGAAACGAAGGGGCTTCTCGATATTTACCTCTTCGAGCCATCACATCCGCAAAATTCAATCCGAAGGCAGATACATGAATTAGCACTTGACCCGATGATAACACAGGTGATTTGAAGCTTTGCAATTCAAAGGCTTCGGAAGCCGTTCCGGCCTTTATTAAAAAATACCCTTTGCTCATGGTGTCTTTTTTACTCTTGTTTTCTCGGCAAAGACCATTCGTAATTGAATAAATAACCGATTGGTTTGAACCCCTGGAATTGGATTTGGATATAAATAATACCCGGCATTCGCATGTAAAAACCAAATCTTATATCCAATCGTTGGAGATAATCCGAACGACGATTTTTCAAAGTTAGTCCGCACCGCTGCTTGAACGCCCATCGTAAATGAAATTCTACTCGGCCGAAACCAATACCCTGCATCCGCTCCTAGTAGGCCTGCTTTAAAATCGTAGTTCGCTCCAACATTAAATGCATGTGCATGCGGTCGTATTAGTTTTACTTCCTTGATTCTTTTTTCAAAACCCAATTCCAACGCGATGTGTTTACCTTGTTGCACGCCAACATAAGGTCCGCTTTGAATTTTTTTGAATTCAAATGGCCTCGTGTGTTGGGCAACCACAAAATAAGGCACAAACAGAACCAATAGAAGGTACTTCATTCGGTAAATTTAATTCGTTTTGAACATGTGTTCACCTATTAACACGAACATTTTTTATATGTTTGATTATGTTAAATCCATTTGACGATGCATATTTCATGCGTCAAGCACTTGTTGAGGCAAAAAAGGCATTTGAAGCGGATGAGGTACCAGTCGGTGCTGTAGTTGTTGCCGGTAACCAAATCATAGGCCGCGGCTATAACTTAACGGAAAAACTTCACGATGTTACGGCGCATGCAGAACTTCAAGCACTTACAGCAGCAGCGAATTTCTTGGGTGCAAAATACTTAAAAGAATGCACGCTTTATGTGACACTCGAGCCCTGTCCCATGTGCGCTGGAGCCTTATATTGGAGCCAGATAGGGAACATCAAATTTGGCGCATTTGACCAACATCGCGGAGCCACCCGTCATACCCCTTCCTTATTTCATCCATCGACTCAAATTCAGGGAGGAATAGAAGATGATACCTGTGCGCGGTTGATGAAGACTTTTTTTGAACGAAAAAGATAACAACGCCTATGGGTTTGCGTATATTTGCGTCAGAATTGAGAAAACATGAAAATTAATGCGCAACATGCTCCAAAACCGGTTGGTCTGTACCCTCACGCACGCCGTGTTGGGAACTTATTGTTTCTTTCTGGAGTAGGACCTCGAGTTGCCGGATCAGATGCAACGGACTCCATGGTACCTGGATTGGTACTTGACAAAAATGGAAACTTTTTGGAGTTTGATTTTGAAGCCCAATGCCGTAGCGTATTTGAAAATGTTCGTTTAATTTTGGAAGCATCCGGTTCCAGCTGGAACGAATTGGTGGATGTCACCGTATTTTTAACGAATATGAAAAGAGATTTTCACACGTACAATAAATTGTATGCGGAGTACTTTGAATCAAATCAACCGTGTAGAACAACGGTAGAAATAAATTCGCTTCCAACACCAATTTGTATAGAATTAAAATGTATTGCTACTATTAACGAATAAGATATGACTGGCTTTATTCTACGAATTTTTATTGCCTTAGTGCTCTTAGTGGGGACTGTTGGATTGTTTATCACGGGATTCTGGGGATGGGGATTAACCTCGGTTTTTCCTTTTGCTGTGGTAATTTTCTCGTTCTTTAGAAATGAACATGTAATTCTCGCGTTGAATCAGATGCGTTTAGGAAACCAAGAGAAAGCTAAAAAACACATCAACCGCATCACGGCCCCACAATATATGACACGTCGCCAGCATGCCTACGTACTGTACTTGAAAGCATTAATGAACGCACAAGATATAGGATTTGCTCAAAGTGAACAATTGTTAAGAAAGGCATTGTCACTTGGTTTACGAACCAACGAAGATAATGCCGTGGCGCGGATGCATTTAGCTGGAATTTGTGCACAAACCGGAAGAAGACCGGAAGCCAGCGCGTTATTAACTGAGGCTAAAAAATACGACAAGGGCGGTATGCTGAAAGATCAAATCAAAATGCTTCAAAGTCAAATGCAAGCCGTTCCCTCCAAAAATCAAATGCGTATGGCGCAAATGATGGGAGGCAGAAAGAAAATGCCAAAAATGCGCTAATCCTTGAAAAATAGAATATACGCACCCCATTGGGAAGACTACGAACTTATTGATGCAGGAAATGGCTTAAAGCTTGAGCGGTGGGGAAAATATATTACTGTACGCCCCGATGTAAATGCCTATTTTCAACCTCAACTATCAAAACAAGAGTGGGATCGAAAAGCACACTTTATTTTTAAAGAATATAAGGGCGTGTTTGGCACCTGGTTAAATAAAGGAAACCTACCCCTTAATTGGGATATTGAATTTGAAGGGGTGCGACTCAGTATTTTTTTGAAAAACACCAAACACACAGGGATTTTTCCAGAACAAAACCTCAATTGGAAAGCAATCAAAGAATTTATAACATCAGAAGCTTCCTTTTTGAATTTATTCGGATATACTGGGGCATCAAGTATGATGGCTCTAGCTAATCAGGCGAATGTTTTCCACGTAGATTCGTCTAAATCTGCCTTAACATGGACGAAAGAAAATGCACGATTAAATAAATTCGATGGGTGTAAATTAGTGCTTGAAGATGTTGTCCTCTTTATGGAACGTGAAATAAAACGGAAACACCAATACGAGTTAATTCAAATGGATCCACCCGCCTGGGGAATTGGAACAAAAGGTAAAAAATGGCAGCTAGAAAATCACATTGATTTGTTAATGAGTTTAGCTGCGCAGCTCTTAACCCCTAAAGGTCAATTAATTGTTTCAACCTACTCAACTAAAATTACTCCGCTAACCTTGAAAGAAACAGCGGAAATATATTTTCCAAACCGGACGTTCAAAACCGGAATGCTTGCCACAAAATCCACCACAGGAAAAGCACTAGACCACGGAAGTCTGCTGCATATTTTCTAACTTATTTCCCTCCGTTTAGAATTGATTTTGCCTTAGTAATCCAAACATCAGGTCCACCCTGCAGATATCCAGTGGAGTTTAATGGCGCTAGATTAAATTTATCTTCAACCTTACTTACATTAACAAACCAAACCGTTGGATAACCTTGCACACCAAACTGTTGCTGTAAGAGCTGGTTTTGCTCTTTAATGTTTTGCGGAAGGACTTTATTTCTAGGGAAATCTAATTCTACTAAAATCACATCACTTGAAGCCCATGTGGTAAATGCTGGGGTATTAAAGACCTCGCGTTGTAAGCGATGACACCATCCGCACCAATCACTGCCAGTGAAAAATAGTAACATAGGTTTATTCTCGGTTGCAGCCGCTTGAGATGCCAATGAAACATCGGTATACCACGTAAGAGTACTTGTAGTTTGTGACCAAGAAATTAAGGTACCAACAGTTAATGCGACGGATAAGAAAATTGACTTCATAGGGTGAACTTTAAAAAATGATTTACACAAATATCAACTTATTGATTGCAAAATTAGCAATTTAACAGCTATTTAACTTTTGGTCGTATTTTAAGGAATTCCACTATATTCGCAAATAAACCTAAATTCATGAAAGTAATTTTATACGTTTTTACACTCTTTTTCAGTGTGTTAATTACTGCACAAACACAAAATGTCCGAGGAAAAGTAATGGATTCAGAAACTAGTTTTCCTCTTGCTGGGGCGAAACTTGAAATTGACTTAAAAGATGCCAATGGCGTTAACTATCGAGCGGTTACCGATGGTGAAGGTCTATTTAAAATCGTAAATGTTCCAGTAGGAAAATATGCCCTTACGACGAAATGTGCTCAATATGAGCCTAAAACTCAAACGGTTGAGATTTCCTCTGGAAAGGAATTAATTCTGAATATTACCTTACAAGAATTAATTACCAACAAAGAAGAAGTTGTCGTGACGGGTCGTAAAAAAGGGGAGATCATCAATGAATTAGCAGTTATTTCAGCACAACAGTTCTCTGTGGAAGAAACCAACAGATACCCGGGGTCTCGTATGGATCCAGCACGGATGGCATCTAATTTTGCAGGGGTTCAGGGTGCGGATGACTCAAGAAATGACATTATTATTCGTGGTAACAGTCCACTCGGGGTAGTTTGGCGTGTGGAAGGGATTGATATCCCTAATCCGAATCACTTTGCCATTGCGGGAAGTTCCGGAGGACCTGTATCTGTTTTGAATAATAAAATTCTTGGAAATTCAGACTTTTTAATGAGTGCGTTTCCCGCTGAATACGGTAACAGTGTTTCGGGTGTTTTTGATTTAAAATTACGCAGTGGAAATGATCAGCGGCATGAATTTACGGGACAATTTGGTTTTCTTGGAACTGAGTTTTTAGCGGAAGGTCCGCTTAATAAAAAAGGAACCGCTTCTTTTCTAATGATGGGAAGATACTCCACACTTTCGTTATTCAAATCACTTGGAATTCAATTGGGAACCGATGCGATTCCGACCTATGGAGATTTAGCGTTTAAATTTAATTTCAAACTCCGAAAAGGAGGAAATTTATCGTTTTGGGGCATGGGTGGTAAAAGTAACATCGCCATTATGATCTCGGAAAAAACAGAATATACAACAGACTTGTATGGAGAGGGGGATCGTGACCAATATTTTGGCACTTCGATGGGCGTTACAGGATTAACGTACAAAAAAGCAATCAATGAGAAAACATTTGTAAGTAGTACCATAGCCTTATCTCAAGAAATTCAGCGTGCGAATCACGACTATTTGCAACGAAGCCTTAACACAGCGGGCGGAGACACAAGCATTCAAATCAATGCGATTTACCCCCTAATGGCGTACACGTTTACGACCAATAAAATTTCAAGTTACACGGCGGTAAATCACAAAATCAACAAGCAACACTTAGTCAAATTCGGATATAATGCAGATTTATTCTTAATGAACATGCATGATTCTGCGTTAATCGACTATAATGTTCCAAACCAATATTTTACTCGTTGGAATTATGAGGGCTCGTGCGTGCTTATCCAACCTTTTATTCAGTGGAAATGGCGGATGTCAGACAATACAGACTTTACTGCCGGTATTCATAGCCAATATTTTTCTATGAGCAACAGTTTAAGTCCGGCAGAGCTTCGTCTTGGTTTTAAACATAAACTCCCTGGAAACCAATCAATTTTTGCTGGGGGCGGGATGCATAGCCAAATACAGCCGCTATATACGTATGTTGACAACCGTAAAGGAGCTGGGAATTACTTCAACAAAGAAATGGATTTCACTAAGAGTATACATTCTGGAATCGGATACGAAAAGTTTTTTAATAAAGGATTTAGCATTCGAACAGAAGCCTATTATCAATATTTATATAACATCCCAGTTACCATTGCGCCAAGTTCTTTCTCTATGATAAACATGGGGAGTGGATTTACAAGAATCTTTGCTGATTCTTTAGAAAACACAGGTACGGGTTACAATTACGGATTGGAGTTAACGGTTCAAAAGTACTTTGATAAAAGCTTCTTTTTCTTGTTCTCAGGAACCTTGTACGACTCGAAGTATACAGGAAGTGATGGCGTACTTAGGAACACCTCGTATAACGGTGCGTATGTAGCTAATTTACTTGCCGGAAAGGAATTTAATATCGGAAAACGAAATATCCTAGGCATCGGCGCAAAAGTTACTACGGCAGGAGGTAAACGTTATGGTTTGGTCGATATAGCAAAAACTAATCAAGAAAAGGATTTAATATATCAAGATTCAATGTTCAATGAACTTCAATTTAAAGACTATTTCCGATTGGATTTCAAAATCTCTTGGCGAATGAATGCGAAAACAGTGACCCATGAAATCGGATTAGATTTAGTAAATATTTTAGGGACTCGGAATATCTTGAGTTTAGCGTATGCACCGTCATTAGATCCAGCGGTATTAAGCAATCCAACATATCAACCCGTTGCGCAAAAAAACCAACTTGGGTTTTTACCAATTTTCTACTACAAAATCGATTTCAGGGCAGGCGGAAAGAAGAATTAAAAATGAGGACAGTCACAATTCTTTTGTTTTCCTAGAAAAAACACGGTCCCAACGTTGATTGCTAATTGACCATAAATAGCATTATGCTTGGCAAATTGTGTAGCATCTGATACATCAAGCTTTATGTTTCTTTGCATAAGAAAGCCTCCGTTAATTGTCGGCATAATATAGAAATGGCGCAAGAACTCAACCCGTAATCCGAGCGATGCGTTTAGACCAAGACCTGACAACCCAC
>JBEIDV010000100.1:0-6943 GCA_040383285.1 Crocinitomicaceae bacterium
AATCTTGAATGTGGCTCATGTGGATGTAACGATAGGTCGCTTAAAGCAGCGAATTATACGCAAATCTGGAATCAATGACTTAGACGCCTTACTGCGGGCATATCCTTGGTTGACATAGGCTTTCCTTAATACGCCATATGCCGCTCCTTCTTTTCTGCGAAAATATCAGCGATAGTTATTAAAATTCCGGTTTCTTCCACACCTCCAAACTCTGGATTTACCGCGGTGCCGAATGTTTTCATGCTTGGAGATAAATTCATATAAATATTCACGAGTGGTGGGATGAACTCACCTTTTTCTCGAATGTGGGCATTTAACACTTTAAATCCATCTTTAAAATCTAAGCCCTTCAATTGACTCTCCACATAAGCGCGGTCATAGTCCTGAATCAGGGGATGAAATGGTTTCATTAGGCCTTCAGTATCTGGAAAATACGTATGCATAAAATGCAATAAGAAATCTCTGCTTGCTGTATCGTAATTCGGATACATGGTAACTTTACCGAAAAAGTACTTAATCTCCGGATGCTCTCGAACCAATACACCCAGTCCATCCCAAATGTTGTCTAGCGCAAATAATCCTTTTCTCGGATTAACTGTGGGTTGAAAATTCGGTTGAACCCAACTTCTACCCAATTCAATCGTGTAGGGTAGGTATTGAGTAATAAAGGTGTCGGTGAAATCAAAATAATGCGTGGTTGATAAATGGATAATCCCTTGCTCGTCCATTGCGCGATCGCAGAAGGCAAAGCGGTACCCACCGATGATTTCTTCATCTTCCGGTGACCATACAATAAGTTGCTCATAGGCATATTCGCCGAGGTCATATTCATCGAGATCGATAGACAAGCCCGTGCCACCTCCTGAGGCTCTGAAGGTGATTTCTCTTAAGCGCCCAATTTCTTGAATTACATGCGGGGCATTCGTGTTATTTACGATGTAAATTTCATTATCCCCCTTACGCGTAGTTCGAATTAATCCATTTCGAGTGAGTTCTTCTTTGAGGATAGCTTTAGGAATTGCTTCGATTATTGGTTCCATATTGAGTGGGTATGTTATAAAGTTGTTCTTTTATTTCCTGGGCGATGCGCTGTTCGTCTTTGTTTTTTTCATCGTTCGATAAAAAAATCGGATCGCCCACGGTAAAAACGATTTTCTTGCCTCGTTGTTTATAGAGCTCGTCTGCAAGGTAAAGCATCTCAAGGGTTGTTTTGATGCCTAGCCAAGTTCTTAGCCGATGTAAGCCATAGAAAAAACGAGATAATTTTCCTTCAATGTGAATGGGGATTATCGGATGTCCTGTGGTTTTAGCATAGGTTACAAAGGTCCGCTTCCATTCGAGGTCTTTAATTACCCCCTGTTGCTTCCTGCTTACTAGGCCGGCTGGAAAAATACAAATCGCTTTGTCTGAGTTGAACATCTGGGCAATGGTATCCCTTGTTTCGCTTCTATTTTTACCGTGTTTATTTACTCCTACAAATAAGTCCTTTAATGGTACAATATTCAAGAGTAAATCATTTACCAAGAATACGAGGTCAGGTCGGTGATTTTTCATGGCGGCTATGAATGCCACCCCATCTACACCGCCTAAGGGGTGATTAAGAACCAAAATAACCGGACCAGTTTTTGGAATGCGTTCTATGCCGTGAAATTCAGGTTGAATCTTTAAATAATCAACTACGGCCTCACAGAATTCATAGTTTTTAAGATGACCATTTTTCGCTAAGAATGAATTTATTTCCTTCTGATGGATAATTCGTTCCAGATACGATATTGCAAAGCCGGGAAGTTTTTTAAGCAACCCAGGATTCTTATCACCGATCAATTTCCGAACATCAATATGGAGCTCATTCATGCTTCGCAAAACTAGTAATAATACCGAAGTTAGCTATTGAATTCTACGCTTAAGCCGTCGAATGCTGGTTTGACTCCACTTGGTAGTTTAGCGGAAATTTCATCATGGGTACCAAACAAATGCGATATATGCGTTAAATATGTTTGTTGCGGTTTAATGTCATCAATGAATGCAAGCGCCTCTTCTAAATTGAAATGTGATATGTGATGGGATTCGTGGAGGCAATTAATAATCAAGGTTGGGATTCCACGTATCAGGGCTCTTGATGACTCAGGAATGGTTTTCGCGTCGGTAATATATGCCAAATCCCCGATCCGATATCCGAAGACACGCATTGCGTGATGCCAAACCGGAATCGGCGTGAAAGTAAACCCATCGATAACAAAGGGGGATTCGTCAATTTCGTGCACAGTTACTTTGGGGATTCCAGGGTAATTACCTTTGAAAATATAGGAATAGCTCTGATGTAAGGCGGCAACTACTTCCTCGGGAGCGTACAAAGGCATCGCTTGTTCATGGATATAATTAAAGGCTCTTACATCATCAAGTCCAGCGATATGGTCCCGGTGCTCGTGTGTATACAGGATAGCATTTAAGTGCCTTACCTGTTCACGAAGCATTTGATACCTGAAATCAGGACCTGAATCTATGCAATAGGTGAATTCTTGAATTTTTAATAACACACTGCTTCGAAGCCGCTTATCTTTTTTATCGGGCGATTGGCAAACATGGCAAGAACAAACCGGCATCGGTACACCTTGAGATGTTCCAGTACCCAGGAATGTTAGCTTACCTTTCATAACCGTACGAGTTTAAATCCTTCACCTTTCCGAAGGTACAGATTAATAATGGAGCGAATGTCACGGTTCTCATCTTTAAGTTCAATAAAACGCTTCCATTGCTCGGGTGGGGCGCTGTTGAAATGAAATGGCGCATAGCCGTGGCCTCTATAGGTTCCCCGTTCAATCCAAATAATGCTGCGTTCCATTTTTGATCTCCCTTTATCGATGATGTAGAAGGTGTCTTCTTCATAACTCATGGAGCGGATGAGCTTATTTACTTTTTCATTATAGATTTCAGCGGGTTCGTGACCAATGCACGCACCGTCACATTGTTTGATGCTGTATTGAAAACATGCGTCTTTAGTCGGATAAACCCCATTGATTTTTTGACATAAACCAAATTGGTCACCCCGATTTTTTATGAACTCATGCGCCTCTTTCCTAGAATTGAAATAGGTTAGAGGGGCGGCGCTTGATTTACTGGTTAGGCCAACTGTTAAGCTTAAGTAGCCTTGTTCATTGGGTTCATCGTAGAGTCCATAGGTGAAAATCGATTTCCTGAGTTGCCGATTGAATTTCGGCTTGAGTGCTTTTATTAGTTCGCTTTCCAATAACATGGCAATTAACTCAGAACCGGTCGTATGATGCTCAATGCGCGCAATTTCTTGCATCATTATGCTGCCTTTCTTGGTTGAGTTATTGCTTAAATGCTGTTCAACACGTTTTTTAATATTCTTGCTCTTGCCTATGTAGATGAGGTGATTGAATTCGTCATAAAATCGGTATACCCCGGCCTTCGTTGGTAATTCATCCACGATTTCAATATCTAACTTCGGATTTACCTTTTTTGGGTTAATTTCATGTTGAATAAATGAACTTAATTGATTTGGGTCTTTGTGATAAATCAGGTCAAATAGTTTTGTAGTGGCCAAGGCATCTCCGCCTGCACGGTGTCTTCCGTCTATTTGAATTCCTAGTGCATTGGAAAGTTTACCCAAACTATATGAATCATGTCCGGGAATCACATACCTAGAGGCTCGAACGGTGCATAAATGTGGGTACCTGAAATCAAAACCAAGACTCCGGAATTCATGCCGAAGCATCCCATAGTCAAATCCAACATTATGAGCCACAAATACACAGCCATCACAAAAGGAAAGGATATCTTTTGCGAGTTCATAAAATTTAGGTGCTTCTGCAACCATGTGATTCGTAATGCCTGTCAACCGCACAATAAACTCCGGGATTGGCTGCTCTGGATTGATCAAGGATATTAATTCATCTATGATTTGACTCCCGTCGTATTTGTACATAGCAATTTCTGTAATCTTCGACTGTTTTGGGCTTCCACCAGTAGTTTCTACATCTACAATTACATAATGCATGTTGCGAAATTAGGAATCTTGGGTTAATGATAAGCGATTCTTCTATTAAACTATCTTGAATAAAATGCATTGGTTTAAATATTCAACGATTGGAGTGCATTATATACTTTTTTCAATCAATAAAATAGTAATTTTAACCTTTAAACACTTAGTAAGAAATTTATAAAACTATGAGAACAAGCATATTTTTTGGAGTCCTTTTTCTATCCATTTCCTTATTTGCACAAAGTAACTTGACCGTATTTAACAACGGTGGACAAAAGTTTTACCTTATAATGAATGGGATTAAGCAAAATTCTGTGGCACAAACCAATGTGGTGGTAAGCGGAATCAAAAATGGAGGATATTCTGTTAAGTTGATTTTTGAAGATGGTAAAACAAAAGACATTGATAAAAATTTCTTTTTGGATACGCCACAGGATGTAACGACTAGAGTGATTTTCAAAAAAGGAGTTGGGAAACTTCAGTTGGTTAGTATGGAGCCGGTAGCAGGAACAGTTGCGGCAGGTTCTGTCACCTATCGTCCAGATAACAATGCGGTTTTTTCGGATGCAGTTACCACAACTACCACAACTACCACACAAACGGTTTCTACGGAAACATCAAGCGTAGGTGGAAACACCACCAATGGAAATGGGAATGGAAGTGTTGGAATTCAATTCAACGCAACTACGCCAACTACAACCACGCCAAATACCAATACTACAGTGACGCCGTCAAATGGTGGGAATGGAAATGTAAATATTTCGGTAACAGATCCGGTTAATGGGGAGAACATCAACATGAATGTGAACATGAATATGAATGGCGCGGTGGTAGATCCAAATGCGCAGAACGTGAATATGAACATGAATGTGAATGTTTCAGGAAATGGAACTCAACAAAACACAAGCAATACACGTCCGGGGGCTAATGCCAATGTGAATGTGGGAACAACAACAAATAGCACAACGCAACAAACAACCACGAATGGTGCTAATGTTAATGTGAATGTGAGCGGAAATGGAGTTAATCCAACGGTGAATGCAACGGTTCCTGGTGCAACAACCAATGTAACGGTTAATGGCGGAACAGTGACTCAGAATTCTTCCAATACAACGATAACTACTACGACAACCACCACAACCAATGCATCTACTACGGTGAATGGCGCGACCAATGTGAGCAATGGTACAGCAACGAATACGACAAATACTGTTGGTGGAACGTCAAATGGCCGCATGGTATGTTCAAAAATCCTTACGAATGTTGAAACCTTGAAGACCGAATTGAATGGATATTCGTTTGAAGATGACCGGGTAGGGGCACTTAAGATATCCTTGAAAAACAAGTGTTTATATGCGGCGGATGCGGTTAAATTAATGGACTTATTTACCTTCGATGCCAATCAATTAGAGGTGGCTAAGTTTCTTTCTGATCATTTATTGGATTACGACAATGCCTCAAGCCTTGCGGCTAAGTTTGCCTTTGATTCTTCCAAAATGGAGTACATGGAATATGTAGGGAGGGATTAGGAGTCTGGAGATAAGGTGTTCAGTGTTGAGTGTTGAGTGTTTAGTGTTAAGTGATGAGTAAAGAGTGTTGAGTGTTAAGTGATGAGTGTTGAGTGTTGAGTAAAGAGTGTTGAGTGTTAAGTGATGAGTATCCAAGGTTTAATGTTGAATAAAATCAGCAGTGTACTACCCATGACTGAGGATTAAATTTTTTCAGAAATAAGAAATTAATTCTCTTTTCGTTCTTGGAGTATTTTATGTTAATAGAACGATTTGAAGATATAGTAGCTTGGAAAAAAGCAAAAGAGCTTACCTTGGAAGTTTATAAGTTATTTGAATATAGCAAAGACTTTGGTTTCAAAGATCAAATACAACGAGCTTCAATTTCCATTATGAATAATATTGCTGAGGGTTTTGAGCGGGGCACTAATAAGCAATTTCAGTATTTTCTTTATGTTGCAAAAGGCTCATGTGCTGAGGTTCGATCCATGTTAATCATAGCTAGAGATCTAGGTAGAATTACAGCGACAAGTTTTCAATTTTTATTCGGACTTACCGAAGATATTTCAAAAACTATCGCTGGATTATTGCGATCTATCAGGTGAATTATAGAACGTTCAATTCAGCAATTGATACTTAGTTTTGATTATCTCTGGAAATTCTGAGCCAATTATAATTGCTGTTGATGATGAAAATGAGCGGCTTGCTTTTGAGTAAAGAATAGCGGTTTGCGGCATGTAAAACTTTTTAAAGTCAACTCAAGTTCTAGGGTTGATTAGTTCTTTCATAACTCTTTTTTCTAATGCAAGAACTTAGGCATTTAGCCAACCATATGCTAAGCCGCCTTGCTTTCTATAGGTTTTATATTATTTAATTCTTGCTCCTTTTGATTTTTCTCTTCCTCTAGATCATAATCATCCTGTAAGCCTAGCCAAAACTTTGCGCTAGTTCCGAAAAACTTGGCAAACCGCAACGCTGTATCAGCGGTTATTCGTCTGTTACCTTTTATTATTTCAGAAATGCGTGTTTGAGGTAGAAATGTTGACTTCGCTAAACGATAAGCAGAAATTTCCATTGGAATTAAGAATTCCTCAAGTAGGATTTCACCAGGATGTATATTGCTCAACTTTTCCATAACTTCTTTTTTAGTGGTAATCAATTATTTTAACATCGTAAGCATCATTATTAAGCCATTGAAAGATGATTCTCCATTGATTATTGAAAATCAGCGAAGCTAAACCCGTTATGCGGTCGTGCTATTATACTGTCGTCAAATTTTTTAATCCAATTCAATCAAAAGTACCAATTGCCATAGCTGTTTTTGTTAGATGTAAATTTTAGCTTTCAATTTTGGGAGCTTTAGCTTCCTTGATACCTGATTCAAATTGAACATCTAAACCATGAGATACAGTTTTAGTATCTTCATAAA
>JBEIDV010000101.1:0-6849 GCA_040383285.1 Crocinitomicaceae bacterium
CGCAATAAATCGCAGCATTCCCAGCGATTTCTGGTAAGCAGGTAGTGTTTGCTGCCATGATTGGGATCCCACATCGCATGGCTTCAACTAAGGGAATGCCAAAGCCTTCGAAATACGGAATATAGGCTAAGGCCAACGCTGAACCCATTACCTCTGCAAGTTCTTTTTGCGCCAAGTACCCCAGGAAATGAATCCGGTCCGCACCACGTGGGTCTACGGTAATGTGATGATCTCGCCACATGGCACTCCCAACAATCACCAGATCAACCGACGGATTGTTTATGCCTTGATAGGCCGTAATTAAGCGCTGTACATTTTTTCGCGGATGCAAAGACCCAACAAATAAAAAATAGGGTCGATTATTACTTATTCGTTTTCTAGTGTTGATTATTACTTTCTCTGATAAGGGCTGATAGATTTCATTTGCACCATTGTGAACCGTAGAAATTTTTTCGCTTGGACACTTGTAGCACCTTGTGATGTCTTGCTTAGAGTATTCTGATACCGTGAGCACTCGAGTTGCTTTTTCTACAAATTTCGGAACGAATTTTCGAAGGTACCAGCCAAGAACTTTTGGTAAGTCCGTTGGATTGTGCTCAAAGTTTAAATCATGCACGGTAATGACGCTTGGGATATTACTTCGCAAGGAATTATACCCGTCCGGTGAAAAGAAAAGGGTAGCCTTGTATTGTTTTAATATGCGGGGAATAGTCCATTCAAACCAAATCCAATACAATAAGGGGTGTCTTGTTGGTGGACCTATAACTACTTTTTTTACATTGGGTAATTCTGGAAGCACAACCGCGGGCTCGCGATCAAAAATAAGTACGAAGTTTACCTCTTTGTACTCCGTAATCCAACGATTTACAAGCTCATAGGTGTAAGTTCCGAATCCTTCGAGTTTTTTGGGTGTTAAGTGACGGCAATTAATTGCGATTACCATTAAAATTGAAGAATATAATTGGTTTCTTTTTCTACTCCAATCGTGGTTGTAGGTCCATGCCCACAATATACAAGCGTATCATTCGGCAGTTGAAACATCACCTCATGTATGCTTCGCTTTAAGGTTTCCATATCGCCACCTGGAAGGTCAGTTCTCCCAAAGCTTCCACGAAACAACACATCGCCATTGATGACAATGCCTTCTTTTTCTACATAGAATACTACATGCCCCGGCGCATGCCCTGGGGTAAATAGCACGGTGAGTTCGATGGATCCAAACTGTATTTTTTGCTCATGTTGCAGCCAGTAACTTGGGGTAGGCGAGGGCACGTATCCTTCGAAACCATACACATGTGCATAGTCAGCTACGCGATTCAAGGTGTCTAAATCTAAGGAGTGAATCCCCAACGGAACTTGGTATGTTTCTGATATAAAGTGATTTCCTAGTACGTGGTCAATATGGCAATGCGTATTTAGCAAGCCCTCCACCCGCAGATTCGATGAGTCAATGTAATGCAGAAGTTCCTGCCGCTCATGCGCTTCATAACATCCTGGGTCAATAATTACCGCATGTCCTTGTTCATCCGAGAGCACCACCGTGTTTTCCTGAAATCCATTGAATGTGAATGAGTGTACCTGAACATGCATACCACAAAGGTAGTAATTCCCGCGCTTATCGTATCAGTACTACATGCCCTTCAAGCCCGTATTTACGTTCTTGCTTGTCTGTATATGTCAATTTCCAAGTATATACACCATCCGGACAACGCTGCCCATCATAGGTTCCATCCCACTGATCTGATAAGCTATTCAAGGTTTTGATTAATTCACCCCACCGATTAAAAATGAGCATTTCCATGGTTTTGATGTTACCGCCGTACACACCAAAGAAGTCGTTTCTGCCGTTTCCATCCGGAATAAAGGTATTTGGTACATAGATTACCGCTTCATAACTAATGGATACCATGGCATCCGCAATGCATCCGTTCAAATCGGTAAAGGTCACCACATAGGTATAGTCCATATCTGGATTTGCAATGGGATCAGGACAATTAATACACGATAAAAATTCAGGCGGACTCCACACATAGGTGCCTGGGCTATTTCCAACGGCATTTAATTCAACTAAGTCACCGTAAAATGCCTGAATTTCAGGAGAAATGGTGATCGTAGGAAGCGGATGTAACACGACTTCCACATAGGCTGTATCCTTGCAGCCGTTGATGTCCGTTCCCACTACTTGAAAATTAGTGGAGGTGTTTGGACTTACCCAAACTTGATTACCCGTTTGTTCAATGATGGCATAAGCCGGAGACCATTGATAATATAACCCACCACTAGCCCATAAATTAGCTGTTTCACGTGGACAAATAATGGTATCGTTTCCAGCAGTAATCGTTGCCGTAAGAATATCAATATATACACTATCTGTAACCGTCCCACAGGCATTGGTGAAATCACAGAAATAATACATTTCTTGCGTTGGCCAGAGGGTCACCGTTGCTTGATTTACCGCTGATATATATTGGTTGGGGGACCATAAATAGGTGCTGGCACCTGATGCGGTTATGGATGTTGATGTTCCTAGGCACAAAATTAAGGTATCAGGGAGGTTAGCGCTTGGCGGGTCATAATAGACATTTACGCGAACGCTGTCCGTTATAGAACATCCTTCAGGCGTTGTGAGTGTTGCAACATAGGTAATGCTCGAATCAGGACTTGCTACTACATTGGCTCCGCTGTTGTTGCTCAAGAACTGATTTGGCGACCAAGTAATGGCACCTATACCACTTGCCGATAAAGGAACTTGCCCGCCAATACAAATAGAGGTATCGGTGGATAAACTGAGGTTCAGGAGGACCACATTGAGTGGTACTTGCAGCGTATCAGAACCGCAACTGTCGCTTATGATTACCGTGAAGATGGTATTGGAAGATATCGTTGCTACTGGATTTGGAATGGATGGATTACTTAATACATTGGCCGGAGTCCATGCGTAGGTGGATCCTCCAAATGCATCCAGTTGAAAGGGCGCCCCTGGACATACCGCTTGCGAAGGAATCGTTACGCCTCCTTGAAAATCACCAATATTCACTTGAATGATAGCAGTATCTGGTTCATAACAATTGGCAGAATCAGACACAATCAATGTGACAGTGTATACGCCTGCGGCATTGTATTGATGGCTTGGTTGATATTGATTTGAGGTGGAATTGTCTCCAAAATCCCACGAATAGGTATTCCCATTAACGCTGTTGTTGTTGAACACCACAGGTTGTGGGATGCAAATAAGCGGTGAAGGTTGAGCCAATACCGCATCAAGTGTGCTTAAATCGAATTTAAATACCGCCATGTTACAATTGGGGCTTGGGTTTTGGGGCGACCAACTACCTGGGGTTGAGGTGAATCCAAAATTATTGCCGCCACACGCTCCACAAACCGCATGGTAAATCCGCCCTTTTTTATCAAAACGACTTGTTCCTCCATCCACATGGTTTGAGCTGCTGGTAAGACCACCCATGTACGTGCCATAATTTAATAGGGAAGCATCAGGCGCAAACACAGCCAAATAGAAATTGGAGCCATTCGTGGTGTTTTGATATGCATTAGGGGTAATAAGAAACCCATTCGTTGTAGAATAAACCGCTTGAGAAACTGCGCTGTTGGCATTCAATTGTCCTCCCCAACCCGAAACATAAATTTCATAACAATCTGAAACAAGGAAGGCTGTTGGTGAAATTTCAACATGCCCAGAACCAGAGCCAAATACCGTCGACCATTGTATTGCTCCTAATCCGGTATCGTATTTTCGAAGAAATTGTCCAGAATTTGGTGTGCCAATACACCCCGGAGAAATTTGCCAATTGGATTCAGTTTGGCCATAAACATAGACTTGGTTTGAGGGGTCGCAGCGCACGAAATAGGTTTGGTCGTATTCATTGGCGCCCATAAACGTGGCTGAAACAACACTTCCATTTCCTGGATTAAAACGCGCTACATAGCCGTCGGAAAGTCCACCGTTATTCGATAGGTCATTTCCAGACGATACACCGGGAAAGGTTGGCGAAGTAGATCCACCAGCTAAATACACACTTCCGTTTGGACTGATTTCGATAGAATTCCCGCTGTCTTCTCCAATTCCACCAAAATAAGAACTCCAAAGTAAGGAGTTCAGGTTATTCGAGAGTTTACAAACCACAGCATCTTGAAGTCCGTTAAGTACAGTCGAAAATGCGCCACCCGTGGTCGGAAAATTATTGGATGCGGTGGTACTAGAAATGTAAACATTGCCGCTGGCGTCAAGAATTATTTCCCCACGGAATTGATCCCCGTAATTATAGTGTAAGTTGTTCAGGTTTAATCCATCCGAGTTACTTCCTCCGAGGTAGGTGGAGGCGATTAAATTGGCGCCGTTGGTACTGAACCTAGAAATAAAAATATCACTACCGTCAAAGGTGAGCGAGTTTTCTGTTACGGATGGACCGCCATTGTACGTTGCATCATATGCTCCAGCGGTCGTTGGGAAATTTGAAGAGCACGTTACACCATATACATAGAGTTCACCGGTCGGACCACTAACGATGCTGTGAGGCGTTTCATTTCCTGCCCCGCCAAAATAGATGGAGTAGAGTAGGTTCGTGCCCGCAGGATTAAATTTTGTAATCCCAATATCAAAGGGCATTCCTCCAGCGCCATTGTTATACGTAATATCATATGCTCCGGGAGTGGTTGGATAACCGTATCCGAATACAATTCCGGCACCATACAGATTACCCGCCGCATCTGGGGTGGCTGTAAATCCCCAGTTATCGGCACTAGATCCTGAAAAAGATGAAAAAGTAAGGCTAGGATCTATTAGCAAGGAATCATAGGAAGAATTTAAGTTAGCAATATCAAATCCACATACATTCCCATCGAGTCTATATGAAATGGCTACTGGTTTTTTAACGCCGTTCAAGAAGGTCCACGCTTTAGGTGCACTTTCAATGATTTCGCCAAAACGGTGCGTGATTACTAGTTCATTTTTTTTATTTATTGAAACTTGGGATGCCCCTTCAATAATAAATTGAATATCTGACGGATCAGCATGCGCTTGAAGTTTGAATCCATATTCAAGTTTTTCGGTTTGCGTGGAATAAAACAGGTCTATCCCTTCGTAAAACGATGCGTATTCTGCTTGATTTACATCGTGAATTTCACTTACCCACGTGGATTGATCCGAACCGATAAAGTAATTTGAATAATGTGAGGAGGGTTTCCCTTTAAATTGAAGGTCGTGGTTTTTAATACCAAGGAACCGTTGATGAATCGAATGTGTTTTTAATGTTGGGTTCGTTTCAAGCTCCTCATGGGATGGAAGTTCATACAGGTAAAAGTTCATGCCTTCTTGACCCACATGAATACGTCCTTGATTTACTGGTACGGTAAAATCAATGGTATCCACCCACTGCCCTTTATTTGGCGTCATCCAAATGGCTTGACCAAGGAGGGTAAATACAAAACAATGAATACCAAGAAGCAGTAAAAATTTCATTGTGGCTAAATTACGCAAGCGTGTTCAAATTATAATACTCTAAAGGCTCTTTTATGGTTGCTTTTAAGACTTTTTAATAATCGGGATAAATTGTATTTTTACGACTAAATTTTCCAAATGAAACAGCTCTTCGGACTTCTATTCGCCGTATTCGTACTCTTTAGTAATGGATTCTCGCAACAACTAGGCACATATTCTAGGGTTAAAATTAATTCAGACGACCAAGGCTTACAATTCCTTTCTAGTCAAGGGGTTACTATTGATCACGGGGTTCATAAAGAAGGATTATATTTTATCTCTGATTTTTCACATTCGGAAATAGAAATTATGCAAGCGAATAATTTCAATATTGAAATTTTAATTCCGGATGTTGTTTCGTATTACGAGCAAATTTCAGCGGAACCTGCAACAAGCACAAGCAATCACAATGGAAGCTGTGCGGGGGCCGGCGCCAGTGGAACGAATCCCTATATTAATCCTGCAACACCAAGTCATTTCAACCTTGGTACCATGGGCGGGTATTTAAAATACAGTGAAATGTTGGCGGAATTAGATGAAATGGCATCTACCTATCCGTCGTTAATTTCGGTTAAAGCTCCAATTTCCAATTTTTTAACGCATCAAAATAGACCCTTGTACTATGTGAGAATTTCGGACAATCCAACGGTAGATGAGGGAGAACCTAAAGTGCTGTATACGGCAATTCACCATGCCCGTGAACCGATGGCTTTGATGGAAACTATTTTTTACATGTGGTATTTATTGGAGAATTACGGAACCAATGATGAGGTTACTTACTTGGTAAATCACCTACAGTTGTATTTTGTGCCGTGCATTAATCCGGATGGGTATGTGTACAATGAAACTACCAATCCAAACGGTGGGGGCATGTGGCGAAAAAATCGCCGAAATAATGGCGGTGGGGTCTATGGCGTGGACCTCAATCGTAATTATTCCTATGGTTGGGGAACCACCGGAACGAGCAATAATGCAAGTAATGATACCTATTGTGGACCATCAGCGTTCTCAGAACCTGAAACTCAAGCCATGCGTTGGTTGGTTCAGAACAATCATTTTATAACCGCATTCAATGCGCATACCTATGCCGAAGAAATTCTCTTTCCGATTGGAACTACCACGGCAGAGTTTGCTCCGCACCACAATTGGTTTCAAGATGAAGGAAATCGTCAAGTACAGTATAATGGTTACACGGCCAAGAAAAGTAGCGCATTGTATCCTGCATCGGGAGATTCAGATGATTATATGTACAAAGTGGATATTGGTGTGGGACAAAAAGACACCATGTTTGCGCATACGCCAGAGGTAGGAACAGCCTTTTGGCAGCCATCCAATCAAATCATTCCTACGAGTGC
>JBEIDV010000102.1:0-6821 GCA_040383285.1 Crocinitomicaceae bacterium
AATTGATTATCAAATAGTTATATCAACATTAAGAAGTGAATAAAACAAAAAAGTCGGAAGATTTTATCTTCCGACCATTCGTGGCTCTTGCCCCCTTTTTATGTTAATTTAATTTATTCGTTTCCGAACCGTTCAATTACTTGTTGTGTTACCCCCGTATTCGAGAATCCGCCATCATGGAATAAATTCTGCATCGTTACATAACGGGTTAAATCCGAGAACATAGATACGCAATAATCAGCGCATGCTACGGCCGGTGCATTTCCAAGCGGTGACATTTGTTCAGAGAAGTTTATGAATTCACTGAATCCTTTGATTCCTTGTCCGGCAGTGGTTACCGTTGGTGATTGAGAAATGGTGTTTACACGAACCTTTTTAGCAATCCCGTAATGGTATCCAAATGAACGAGCGATAGATTCTAATAAGGATTTAGCATCTGCCATGTCGTTGTAATCTGGAAAAATACGCTGTGCTGCAATGTACGTAAGCGCTACAACAGATCCCCATTCATTCATCGCATCATGTTTGTATAAGGTGGCCAAGGTCTTGTGTAAAGACATCGCCGAAACATCCATCGTTTGCTGATAATATTGGTAGTTGTTCTCTGTGTAATGTTTACCTTTTCTAACATTGGGCGACATGCCGATTGAATGTAAAACAAAATCAATCTTTCCACCAAGGATCTCCATGGATTGCGTCACTAGATTTTCTAAGTCTTCTGTATTGGTAGCGTCCGCAGGAATAATCTGACTTCCTGTTTTTTCTGCTAGGCCATTTATTTCGCCCATACGCATCGCAATCGGCGCATTGGTTAGCACGAATTCTGCGCCTTCCTCATGAGCCCGTTCCGCCACTTTCCATGCAATGGATTGGTCATTCAATGCACCGAATATAATTCCTTTTTTACCTTTTAATAATTGATTTGCCATGATTGTGTGTTTGGACAAAAATAACAACTTGTTTTAAATGTGCTGCGTTAGGAATTGCGGAATACTCAACAACGGATTGTTTGAATTGCTAAATTTGAAGATTAGGGAGTTGCCTCTGATATTATGTGTTTATTTGCTACTGAATGAGATTGATTCTTTTTATTTTGTGTTTTGTACTGAGTTGCCAATCGTTGGTTTGGGGGCAAGATTCCATGGCTAAAAAACACGCATTGTTAATTCTTCCTGGATTCGGTTCTCGGATTAATGGTACAGGGGCCTTAAAACGTTATTTTAAAAAAGCTGAAATGCCGGTGTATGTGGCCTCATATATTTCTAGGAAATCGCTCGATGCATCCATTGAGAATTTAGAAAAATATTATCAAAAGAATTGCTTAGACCAATATGAAGAATTACATGTGATGGCCTATATTATCGGTTCTTGGACACTAAATCAGTGGATCATTGACCATGGAAAGCGAAACATTAAAACGATTGTTTATGACCGAAGCCCATTACAAGAAAGAGCGCCAACGATTTTAATCAAGGATTTGAAACTTGTGAATGCACTATTGTTTGGAGAAATAACGGAAGATTTTATCAATACACCCTATCCGGTTTTGGTTGATACCTCCATAAATACAGGGATTTTCATTGAAACGTATGCGACCAATGTGGTGAGAAAGCACCGAGAAACGGCAATGGCTCTGGGACCAATACATTGGGATGTAGCTTCCTTGAAACAGCCGTTTACTGATTTTACCTATGTTCCCTTGAATCATGATCAGATGTATACCAAACCACAAGATTTTGGACAGGAAGTGTTCTATTTTATATCAAACGGTCATTTTTCAGAAGGGTTTAAGCGAAATGTACCCGTTGAAAATCCATTCATAAAACTAAAAAAGCGATGATTTCGGTGTATAACATAAAACCTAGGTTCCAGCAACTGATAAAACCGGTGATGGAGTTTTTGCATCGAAAGAAATTTACGCCCAATCATGTCACGCTGTTGGCATTGTTCGGTTCCATCTTAACTGGGGGGTATGTCTATTTGAATGAGGGGTGGAGTTATTTAGTGGTGGTACCTCTGTATTTATTTATCCGTATGGCATTGAACGCCATTGATGGAATGATGGCGAGGGCATATAATCAACAATCACCGCTCGGGGAAGTGCTCAATGAACTTGGAGATGTTTTAGCGGATTTGGCAATCTTTTATCCCTTATTAATTAAGTTTGGGATAGATAAGCATCCGAATTTATTGGTGGTTTTTATTGCCCTGATGATTATTAATGAATTTGTTGGTGTATTAGGTAAAGCGATGGGTGGCGCACGAAGGTATGACGGACCAATGGGGAAAAGCGATAGGGCATTATTTTTTGGTTTGCTCTGTGTTGTGGTTTTCTTGTTTCCAATGGTTTTATCTTGGATTTATTATCTGATTATTCTTGTTGTACTTGCCATGTTGCTTAGTACCATTACGCGAATCAAAAACTCACTAAACACATGAATTTTTTACTTTCGAACCGATTTGCCGAAAATAAAGAGGTGCTTTCCATTATCTTGGTCATTCTCGGGATTTTAATTTTCGCCACCGTGTTGTTCTTTGTCTTGGGAAAAATATTCCCTGGCGACAAGATAAGAGAACTGCAACAGCGCACGAAATCATGGTGGATCATGGCATCCGTTTTTATCTTAGCCACCGTACTTCATCCAAGCATTTCATTTGTGGCTTTTGGCTTATTGTCGTTTGCCGCATTGCGAGAACTTGCTAGCATAAGTAAAAACGTTCGGCCGGAAGATCGACGCGTAATTATCTGGTGTTATCTTGCGATCCCAGTTCAGTATTTCTTAGCGTACATGGGCTATTTTAATTTATTCATCATTTTTATTCCAGTGATTATGTTTATTTGGATTCCGTTTGTTTTGGTAATCCGAGGCTTTACGGTGGAAATCGGCCGATCTATGAGTGTGTTACCCGTACAGCTGATGTTTACCGTATTTTCAATTAGCCATTTAGCTTATTTATTGTCTCTCCCTGAATTATCTGGGTTCAATGCAGGTGGAAGGGGATTATTACTTTTTGTAGTGTTTTTAACTGAAATGAACGATGTATTCCAGTTTACATGGGGTAAATTATTAGGAAGGCATAAGATTATAGAAAAAATTAGTCCCAATAAAACGTGGGAAGGGTTCATTGGCGGTTTTATTACAACCATTGTTGTGGCATATTTCATTCGTTTTTTAACCCCATTTACTGCCATTGAATCTCTATTTGCTGGAGCAATTATTGCGGGCGGAGGATTTATTGGCGACATCATCGTTTCGGCCATCAAGCGAGACATCGGACTTAAAGATACAGGCAATTTAATTCCGGGGCACGGCGGAATTTTGGATCGCATAGATTCATTGGCTATCGCTGCTCCATCTTTCTTTTATTTCGTTTACAACTTATATTACGCCTAATGAAATGGATGTTGATGATCTTTTATTACAAGGTAATCATGCGTCCATTTTTGAGCCTCTTTGTCGGGGTGAAATGGATTAATACAAGACGCTTATCGCACCCCATGCCTTTTTTATTAGTCTCCAATCACAACAGCCATTTGGATACCATGTCGCTTATGGCTGCTCTTCCAATAAAACAGCTAATACGTACACATCCTGTGGCAGCAGCTGATTATTTCGGTAACTCGCCATTCAAGCGTTTCTTATCGCGCTGGGTAATCAATGCGTTGCTCATAAAAAGAAAACGAGCAGACGGTGATCCAAGTCCGACAGATTTAATGATTAACTTGTTGGATAAAGGACATTCACTTATTTTATTCCCAGAAGGATCAAGAGGGGAACCTGAAAAGTTACAAGCCTTTCAAAAAGGAATCGGTGCCATACTTAAACGAAGACCTAATATTCCGTATATCCCCGTATTTATGAGTGGAATGGGAAGGGTGCTACCCAAGGGAGAAAAATTACTGGTACCCTTTGATTCCTATGTTGGAATAGGGGAGGCTACTTATGCAACATCGGATGAGGTGGAGCAACTTGTTGCTGAAGTGGAGGCCTCGGTTATTCATCAGCGAGAAATATTACTGAATATGTTTAAACAATAACTATATTTGACTATGAATGAATTAAAGAAAACAAACGACACAAAAATAATCAAGCTGGTTGCGGCATTATTTATTGATGGTATGGGCTTGCTGTCTTACCTTATCCCTGGAATAGGTGAAATGTTTGATGCAGTTTGGGCTCCAATATCAGCCATTTTAGTATACTATATGTTTGGGAGAAAATTGTCATGGGCTGGGTTTACCTTTGTAGAAGAATTAGCGCCTTTTGCAGATGTTTTGCCTTCGGCAACCTTAGCATGGTTTTTTTATTACTATAAATCAGACAAGAAAAAATAGAGAGATGAGTTTTTTTTATAGTTTTGAGTAACTTAAAAATTTTAGAATTATGAAAAAGTTAATGATCGTTTTAGGAGTGGCGCTTTTTACGATGGTGTCTTGTTCAAAAGATTGGACTTGTCAGTGTAAAATTAATGGTCAAATTTCTACATCCTCCACTATTAAGGATACGAAAAAGAATGCGGAAACGAAATGTGATGAAGGTGATGCTAATGTATTAGGTGTAGTGCAAGACTGCGAAATTCAGTAAGTAAATTAATTTTGAATTATTCAGGGGGATTCGTCCCCCTTTTTTATTATGAACAGTATTGAAACATTTTTTTTGAACCTGGGGTTCCCATTCCTTTGGGCTAAATTTCTCCCGTATGTGTTCCTTGGTGTGATTGGTTGGTTCTTGGCACGCTTTATTTATCGCCGCGTTCAAACAAAAACAACGAAACGCTGGTTGCTAGCGATTTTGTTTATTGGGGTTTTCATCCAACCGGTTCTAATTTATTTTGCAATATCCCCGATTTATCAAGGAGATTTAGTAGATCTAAGTTATACACCTAAAACTTCCATGAGCCTCAGCCAATCAAAGAAATTAGTAATCATCGCTTTGCCTGGGTGTAAATATTGCTCGGAATCTACCCAGCACATGAAGGGCATTAAGCCATATACCAAGGTGCCTATTGAATATTGGGTATTGGGTTCCGACTCGGCTGATTTAAACACGTATCAAGCCTTGGTTGGTAATGAAATTAAGTGCCAACTCAAATCAAATCTTACCGAAGTAATTCCAATTACCGAAGGTAGTTTTCCAACCTACGTATTGATCGAACATGGGAAAATCACCAAGGCATGGCATAACGATGCCTTTGGTGTGCGCGCGTTAAATGAACTGAATTAGTCCAGTTTAATCTTATTAAAGAAGAATACAGTCCGCTTGCGTTCAACATCTTTATCCTTACGGTTAATGATACGTTGTATCCCATAAGACAAGAAGTAGTTGTCGTACCAATGTATGATTTCGGCATAACTTAATCGCGTTTTATCGTTTTCGGCACTTGTCTCAATCTGATCAGATTGTTTATCGCTCAATACATTTCCATCAAAATCAAACACTTTACTCGTAATTCGATTACCATTCGCATACACAAGTTTGATGTTATTTTGTTGTTGATCGGCTACGTGAATAAACCGGCGAACAGTCATTGGTTTTTGTGCTAACCACATGGGAAAGGTTTGGTCCCAAATGAGGTTGCCGTTTTTATCGAATTTTGCAATGAATGCATGCGTATATTGATACCCATCAAACACCTGTACATAGGTGGTTGTGGTAACCGCTTTCCCATTTACATAGGAGGTTGATGTCCGAGTTTCTGTTCTATACGTCGCATAATAGGCCTCGCCAATATAAATAAAGTCCTCGTTTACTTTGATTGGACTGTGAGCGGCAATGTTGTAAGAAATATTCAACTCTTGTCCGTTATTCGCTTTGCGCTGTTTTTTCTTTTCAATTTTACGTTGCTGATTCGCAGGTAGATAGCTAAGGAAGTTCTTAAGCTCCGTGAAATTGTAAAATTTTATCGGCTCCAATTGGCCTTGAGCCAAGCGAGAGATGAAAAACCCGTTGGATCCACCAGAGTTCGGCACAGAATAGGTTCCAGAAAGAATGTACTCATTATTGCCGATGTCATAGGCTCTGGCATTTCGCAAGTTGTTATCTGTGCCAATACTGATGTCTGTACTGGCTTGCACTTGACCGGACTCATCCAAGCGAACAATGTACAATTCAGTACGTTTTTTACTCATATAGGCATTGATGCTGAGTAAGATGTTTTTACTTTCCGGCATGGTCTCCATGTTGGAAAGGCTAAGTTTTTTAGGTTTAAATCCTTCTAATGTGATTGGTGTGGTCTGCTCAGACCCTGAATTCATATCAATTGAAATGATGGAAATGCTGTAATTTTTATTAATGATAGCCATTACTGCCCGATCATCCATACATGCCGTGTATTTTATGTAACTACGGCTGGGTAGTTCGCCAGAAACCTCCTTGAACGTTTCGCTTATAAAATCATATTTAACCACCCGGTAGTCGGTTCGTCGCGTTTTGAAGAAGAAATACACGTAATTCCCCGTTTGATATATTTCATCTACGTAGAATTTGTTCTCTATCGTGTAGCTTACTTCGTGCGTTGATACCAAATCGGTATTGTACTTTTCAAATCGGTAGGTACTGATCTGATTCTCGTCTTTATCTTGCTTGGAAAAGATAAGCATTCCTTTGGCACTAAATTCAAAGACGCGTTCGTTGCTAAAGCCGTCTTTTAAATCGAATTCGACGCGTTTTTCGGTTACCGCATTTTGTGCAAATATCCCTGCACTCAAGACAAAGAAAATAGATAGGATTAGGTGTTTCATAGGGTTGGATTTAAGAAAAAAAAACCCTGACGTTAAGGCCAGGGTTTCTTAAATCGGTTGAGCTTATTCAGCTACTACT
>JBEIDV010000103.1:0-6763 GCA_040383285.1 Crocinitomicaceae bacterium
GTTCCAAACCTAGAAATTAATCCAGCTCGAATTTCAGGATGTGTATCGGTAAGAACTTTTGCTTGCTCATCTGAATAATATACCGGATAGCCCATTTTTTCGAGTACCCCGGCGATATAACTTTTTCCGGAACCAATTCCTCCGGTGAGTCCAATGCGTTTCACGCTTCTAAGATACGCCAAAGTTGCATTGCTTCCGCGGGCTTTTCCCTATCTTTGTGGAATGACAGATACGCCATGGTTCGCTTCTTGGTTTGATACTTCGTATTATCACCAGCTTTATAATCACCGAAGCGAGGAAGAAGCGCAAGCATTTATTGAGCGTTTAGTCGATTTTTTAGCCCTTAAACCAAGTTCTAAGGTCTTGGATTTAGCCTGTGGGAAAGGTAGACATGCTCGAACGCTTCATGCCCTGGGATTGAATGTACTCGGCACTGATTTGTCTCCACAAAGCATCGCCTTTGCCAATGAATCTGCCGTTGACGGATTACGGTTTCAGGTTCAAGACATGCGTGAACCCCTTCAAAACGAATCTTTTGATGCCGTATTTAATTTGTTTACCAGCTTCGGTTATTTTGATTCCACTGCGGAAAATCAACGGGTAATCGATTCGGTACATACCATGTTAACAGCCAGCGGAATCTTAGTGATTGATTTTTTAAATGCACAGCGCGTCATGGATACCCTAGTGCCTGTAGAGCACGTACAACGTGATGCATTAACGTTTAATATTCGAAGAGAACTCTCCGCGGGTAAAGTTATCAAGCACATTGAATTTACTGATCAGGGTAAGGCATTTCATTTTACCGAACAAGTTCAACTGCTTGGTCTTTTGGATTTTCAGGAACTGTTGAGCGAACACTTTCATATTCTCCATACCTTTGGCGACTATGCCTTAAGCGAGTTTGATTCGTCAACATCTCCTCGTCTAATTTTAATAGCACAGAAAAAATGAGTCCTGTATTGATGGTTGCGGTTCTAATTGCTGTAGTTGCTGCAGGTGGAGGCTTTGTTCATTTTTTACAAGCAAATAATAAGTCCCAATTTATTAAACTTGCCCTTGCATTCAGCGGTGGATTTCTGTTGGCTATTGTGTTTGAACATTTATTGCCTGAACTGTATGCCGGCGAAACCGCCAACATTGGGATTTATATTTTAGTTGGGTTCTTAATTCAGCTCATCATGGAATATTTTTCTGGCGGAATTGAGCATGGTCATATTCATGTGCACAAAGGACAATCCATGCCCTGGGCGCTTTTTATTTCGCTTTCTATTCACTCCATCATTGAGGGGATTCCCTTGGGGAATGATGTGGATCCCTTGCATCAGTTGCATCATCATGACCACAAACTCTCCTTGTTTTGGGGAATTGTTTTTCATCAAATTCCGGTGGCAATTGCCCTTATGACCTTATTATTAAATACCTCGCTGCGAAAAGGAATGGCTTGGTTGGTTTTATTGCTCTTCGGTATTATGACGCCCTTAGGCTTACTAATCGGCTTAAAAGTACCTATGGAACAAACTGGCATCAGCGTGCCGGTAGTATTGGGGGTGGTGATCGGAATGTTCTTGCATATTTCAACCACCATCATTTTTGAAACTTCAGAAAACCATAAATTTAACCTGCTTAAATTGTCTAGCGTAATTGCTGGGATTGCAGGAGCCCTCTTGATGTATTAAATCAAATGGAACAGGTCGCTCACCCCAAGCGTTCGATTCACGGTAAACCCTTCAGCATATTTAGCCCCGATTGGACGACCAAATTGAAGCATTCTGCCCTTCATAAATTCGAAAAAGTGTGCATTCGAAATGGGTGTTTCCGGTTCCGTAGAATTTGGGTCGAAAAACTGCGAGGAGAAGCATTGTACCACCTTGATTTTTTCTTCCGCATACGCACTAACGTCTAATACCACATCGGGCTCAATGTAGATGTCCTGAATGTAGTGCAACAGCATAGGGGCACGGTAGGCCTCTTGGGAAATCCCGTTACGCTCCGTATTAATTTTAGGCAAACCCGATAAAAATGCGGCACGGGCTACCAAGGCAGCTGCACGACCGTGATCAGGGTGTCTGTCTCTGATTGAATTTGCAAAGATGAGTTTTGGCCTAAAGTGTCGAATCTCACGAATGATTTGATGTAAATGGTCTTCATTTTCTTCAAAAAATCCATCGGCCATTCCCAGATTTACACGATCTACAAGACCTAGAATCTGTGATGCAGCCTTGCATTCTTCCATGCGTAAGGCGCCGCTCCCACGCGTACCTAACTCTCCTTGTGTAAGGTCAACGATTGCAATCTGCTTACCCTCGTCCGCGTAGCGCAATAAGGTTCCTCCGCAGGAAATTTCTACGTCATCCGGGTGCGCGCCAAAGGCGAGTATATCAATGTTCATTAAGCGGTCATGTAGGATTCAATGCTCGGACAAGCACACACCAAATTCCGATCGCCATAGGCATTATCCACGCGACGAACAGGTACCCAGTACTTATTTTTCAATAAATAGGGTAGAGGATAAGCCGCTTCCGCTGGTGTATATGGATATTCCCATGTTCGATTAATAATGCAATCCGCGGTGTGTGGCGCATTTTTAAGTAAGTTATTGTCTTTTGGATATTTTCCTGCTTCGATATCAGCAATTTCTTGTCTAATCTTAATCATGGCTTCAATGAAGCGATCAAGTTCTGCTTTATCTTCAGATTCCGTAGGTTCAATCATTAAAGTTCCAGCCACTGGGAATGAAACGGTAGGGGCATGAAAATTAAAGTCAATTAGTCGTTTAGCCATATCGGCTACTTCTACATCCGCATTCTTTTTGAATTCACGGCAATCAAGAATTAACTCGTGGGCCACGGTGCCATGCGCTCCAGTGTACAAAATCGGATAATGATCTTTCAAACAAGCCGCAATGTAATTCGCATTTACAATCGCCAATTCGGTGGATTCACGAAGTCCTTTGTACCCTAACATTTTGATGTATCCGTATGAGATCAACAAGATCAATGCGCTTCCGTAAGGTGCAGAAGATATAGCATGAATGGCTTGGTTACCGCCTGTGGCATGTAAAGGATTGCTTGGTAAAAAGGGCACCAAATGGGCCGCAACACCAATCGGACCCATACCTGGACCACCACCACCATGTGGAATAGCAAAGGTTTTGTGTAGGTTCAAGTGGCAAACATCTGCTCCAATATTTCCAGGGTTTGTTAACCCAACTTGGGCATTCATGTTGGCACCATCCATGTAAACCTGACCTCCTTGTGCATGAATAATTGAGGTGATTTCTCGGATGCCTTCCTCATACACGCCGTGCGTTGATGGATAGGTAACCATGATTCCTGCCAGTTCATCTCCCAGCTGTTCCGCAACTGTTTTCAATTCCGTAATGTCAATGTTACCTTGGTCATCACATCCGGTAACAACTACCTCAAATCCAGCCATAACCGCAGACGCAGGATTGGTTCCATGCGCACTCGATGGGATGATGAATTTTTTACGTTGGAAGTCGCCATTTGCTTCATGGAAAGCCTTAATCACCATAAGTCCTGCATATTCACCTTGTGCGCCAGAATTTGGTTGCAAGGATACTCCTGCGAATCCGGTACATTCACAAAGGTCTTTGGCGAGTTCTTCCATAAACGTATGGTATCCAGCTGCTTGTTCTTTCGGAGCAAACGGGTGCATGTTCGCGAAATTCGGATTAGTGATTGGAATTAGCTCACTAGCCGCATTCAATTTCATAGTACAAGAACCTAAAGGAATCATACTATGAACAAGAGATAAATCTTTATTCTCCAATGATTTTAAATAACGCATCATCTTGGACTCTGAATGGTGTGCACTGAACACAGGATGTGTCAAAATTTCACCAGATCGTTTCAACGAAGAAGGTATTCCTACGCTGGCAGAAGTTGCATTTCCTTTAGTTTCAAATAGGGATAAAATGGCGTTTACATCTGCCATGGTATGTGGCTCTCCAAAGGTGATTTGAATTGTATTCGCATCTGGAGCATATAAATTCATACCATGGGCAACGGCAGCCTTCAAGATGGAGGCACTGTCTACATGACTTACCCGAACCGTATCAAAAAACTCGGTTGTATGAAGGGTGTGCCCTTTGGCTAACAACCCATTCGCTGTATTACACGCTAAGTCATGAATGTGTGTTGCAATGCGCGTGATGCCATGCGGCCCGTGATAAACTGCATACATCCCTGCCATGACGGCCAATAAGGCTTGGGCAGTACAAATGTTAGAAGTAGCTTTATCCCGTTTGATATGTTGTTCGCGGGTTTGCAGGGCCATACGCAATGCCGTGTTGTCATCAGCATCTTTAGAAACACCAATAATTCTGCCCGGCATGGTCCGCTTGTACGATTCTTTAGACGAGAAAAAGGCAGCGTGAGGACCTCCGTAACCCATTGGAACCCCAAAGCGTTGTGAATTTCCTAATACCACATCTGCACCCATTGATCCAGGAGATTTTAATAGGGCTAAGGCCATTAAATCACTGCAAACGGCCACTTGAATCGCATGGTCGTTTAAGGTAGAAATCGTGCGTTCTATGTTTGATACATGTCCTGTCGCATCAGGGTATTGCAACAAGGCACCAAAACATCCATCCAAAGAAACAGTTTCTAAGGCACTAAACGGACGAATCTCAATGTGTAAGTTAAGCGCTCTACCCCTTACCACATCTAAGGTTTGAGGATAAATCGACTCATGTACTAAAAAGGTATTCTTAGCTAATTTAACATCTTCTCTCGACCTTGAATTGTAGAACATAATCATGGCTTCCGCCGCTGCGGTACCTTCATCAAGTAAGGAGGCATTGGCGATTTCCATCCCTGTTAGATCCAACACCATGGTTTGGAAATTTAATAAGGCTTCTAACCGTCCCTGTGCAATTTCTGCTTGGTATGGAGTGTAGGCGGTATACCATCCTGGATTTTCTAAGACGTTTCGCAAGATTACCGAAGGCACCAAGGTTTCATGATATCCCAGTCCAATAAAGGATTTTAGCACTTGGTTTTGCTGACCAATCGCACTGATTTTTTGGAGGTACTCGGCTTCTGTGATTCCTGCATCTACCTGCAGCTCCCCGTTCAAGCGAATTGCTGTTGGTATCGTTTTTCCAATCAGCTCTTCAATGGAGGAAACTCCAATTTTGGCAAGCATTTCAGAGGTTTCCTTTCCTTCAGGACCTATGTGTCGGGCGATGAAATCAGTCATAATAGAATTTTATGGTGCAAATATACAATGTATAGCAACAATGAATTCTAAAAAATGTTAGTCAACGTAGCTAAGTTTTAGCATATTTGATCCGCCGAGGTCTTCCAGCGGTATCGATGCGATGTTTATCACCAAATCTCCGAGGTTCAAATACCCTTCAGATTTCATGATGTATTTGATGTCTGCAATGGTGTGATCAGTACTGATGTGCTTGTCGTAATAAAAGGCTTTTACTCCCCACAATAAGTTTAGCTGAGACAATATCGTTCGATTACTGGTAAACACGTAAATGTCAGTATTCGGTCGTTGTGAAGAAACTTTGTATGCTGTATATCCGGAAAAGGACATCGTGATAATTGCTTTGGCGTGAACACGTTGTGATAATCTGCAGGCATTAAAGCAGATGGAGTCGGTGATGAAACGTTCACTATCCAAATCTGGCAGTTCTTCTTTGTTGTATAATTCAGGGCTTTTCTCCACTTCCTCAATGATATTTGACATGGTTTTAATGACTTCAATGGGGTATTTACCAACGGAAGTTTCTCCAGACAACATCACGGCATCGGTACCGTCTAAAACCGCATTCGCGACGTCGTTAACCTCTGCACGCGTGGGTGACATGCTGTTGAGCATCGATTCCATCATTTGAGTAGCTACGATCACTGGTTTAGCATGAGAATTGCATTTTTCGATGAGCATTTTTTGAATGATCGGAACGCGCTGATAGGGCACTTCAACTCCTAAGTCTCCCCGTGCAACCATGACTCCATCGGTAACTTGAATAATATCATCAATGCAATCTAAGGCCTCTGGCTTTTCAATTTTTGCAATAACTTTAGCTTTTCCATTTTGATTGGCAATTAAATGCTTCAATTCAATAATGTCTCGTGCATTTCGAACGAAAGACAATCCCACCCAATCCACTTCTTGCTCCAAGGCAAACAATAGATCCATGCGGTCTTTTTCGGTCAATGAAGGCATTGAAATCTTTGTATTTGGAAAATTCACCCCTTTTTTGGAGGACAAAATCCCACCCTGAATAACCTTACAATGAATGGTTGATTTTTTATCACTCGAAAGGACTTCAAGAATTAATTTCCCGTCGTCTAATAAAATCCGCTCACCTTGGCTAACATCCTTTGGTAAATTGGTATAATTAATTGAAAACTGTTCAGCGGTTCCCAGTACATTTTCCGTAATGATTTGGCATGAGGCCCCTACTTCGAGCATCACACCGTTGTTTTCCATTTCGCCGGTACGAATTTTAGGACCTTGTAAATCGGCTAGAATAGCCACATTGGCGCCAAGTTCTTCATTTAATTCCCGCACGGTCCGGATTACCTCAGCGTGTTGATCATAGGATCCATGAGAAAAATTTACCCGGCATACATTTAAGCCAGCAATAAACATTTCCCTTAAAACCTCACGTGGGCTTGAACTAGGCCCCATGGTTGCAACTATTTTTGTTTTATTCATACGGTTCTTCAAATTGTAAATATTCTGAAATACTAAACGCGGAGCTATCATATCGATA
>JBEIDV010000104.1:0-6660 GCA_040383285.1 Crocinitomicaceae bacterium
AGAACTAATTCAAAAATGCCAAGGCGTAGTTGCAGGATTCAATTTTATGGTTGAATTGCAATTTTTAGAAGGACGTGAAAAACTAAAAACCTACTCAGACAACATATCAAATCTCGTTCAATATTAACATCAACACAACAAGTAACATGAACTTTGAAAAAAATGAAAACCAGCAAATGATTGCACAAATGGTGCGCGACTTTGCTGAAAAAGAAATTAGGCCGAATATGATGGATTGGGACCGCGACGAGTTTTTTCCCGTGGAAACCATGAAACGAATGGGAGAATTGGGATTACTCGGAATTTTTGTTCCTGAAACCTACGGTGGATCAGGCTTTACTTATTTTGAATACGCTACGGCACTAATGGAACTTGGAAGAGTTTGTGGAGGTATTGGCCTCAGCGTTGCTGCGCACAACTCCTTGTGTACCGGACACATTTATTACCACGGAAACGAAGAACAGAAGAGACGCTTTCTACCTAAGTTGGCAAGTGGAGAATTTATCGGCGCATGGGGCTTAACGGAGCCAAATACTGGATCTGATGCCATGCGCATGAAAACAACGGCGGTAAAAGAGGGGAACGATTGGATCATTAACGGTGCAAAAAATTGGATTACACATGGCCTTTCAGGGGATGTAGCCGTGGTGCTTGTTAGAACGGGCGAACTCTTAGACAGCAATGGAATTACAGCGTTTATTATCGAAAAAGGTATGCCTGGTTTTTCGGCTGTTAAAATCAAAGATAAATTTGGTGTACGAGCAAGTGAAACGGCTGAACTCATCTTCGATAATGTCCGTGTTCCGCAAGAAAATGTGCTTGGGGAAGTTGGGCAAGGATTTAAACAAGCCATGCAAGTGTTAGATGGTGGAAGAATCTCCATCGCCGCGCTCGGTTGTGGAATTGCTAGAGGTGCTTTCGAGGCCTCGGTTAAGTATGCGAAGGAACGTGAACAGTTTGGACAAGCCATTGCTGGATTCCAAGCGATTGCATTTAAACTCGCTGATATGGCTACAGAAATTGAAGCTTCCGAACTATTAACCTTTCAAGCCGCATACCGAAAAAACAATAAGTTAAGCGTTACGAAAGAAGGAGCTTTTGCAAAATACTTTTCCTCAGAAGTAGCGGTAAGATGCGGTAATGAAGCCGTACAAATCATGGGGGGCTATGGCTATACCCGTGAGTATCCAGCAGAGAAATTCTTGAGAGATTCTAAACTTCTTACCATCGGTGAAGGAACCTCAGAAATTCAAAAATTAGTTATCTCAAGAGATTTAATAAAATAAATTTGGATTATTAGCGGTTTACCGTATCTTTGCAATCCTAAAAGTTAGAACATATGCTTATTATTCCGATTAAAGAAGGTGAAAACATCGAACGTGCACTTAAGAAGTACAAGAAAAAGTTTGAAAAAACAAACGTAATGAAACAACTTCGAGCGCGTAAAGAATTCGAAAAACCATCTATTTCTCGACGTCAACAAGTAATTCGTGCAGCGTATAAGCAACGTATGCAATCAGAACAATTGTAACATTACAACTCATATTTCGTTAAGGGGCCTAGGCCCCTTTTTTTATGCTCCAAAAATTCTACGAATACTTGCGCTTTGAAAAGCGTTTTTCTGAACACACCCTAGTCGCCTACACGACGGACTTGGAGCAATTTATTGTGTTTTCTGAGGTCACTACCCTGCAAGACATCACCCAATTGAAATCCGTATTTATACGCGGATGGATTGTACAACTCATGGAAGAAGGCTATTCCAATAAAAGTGTAAATCGCAAATTAGCATCACTGCGCACCCTGTTCAAATGGCTAAGGAAAGAAGGCATAAGTGTTGAAAATCCAATGTCAAGAATTCGGGGACCAAAAGTTGAAAAACGACTCCCCTCCTTTGCCAGAGAACAAGAACTAGGCTCAGACCGAACGAAGCATTTGTTTAATGACGACTTTAATGGATTACGCGATGAATTAATGCTGGAATTATTTTACCAAACAGGCATTCGTTTGAGCGAACTTATTGGATTAACCCTACAAGATATTCAATCCAATAGCATCAAGGTCTTGGGAAAACGAAATAAAGAGCGCATCATTCCGATTAGTTCCTCCTTGCAACATGCACTCCAACGCTATATCGCTGCACGAACAGTTTTCTCTAAATGTAATCGCTTATTAATTCTTGAAAACGGCAAGCCCCTTTACCCTGCGTTCGTATATCGCAAGATTCATCAAATGCTTGGAACCCTTACAACCCTAGATAAACGTAGTCCACACGTATTGCGCCACACCTTTGCAACGCACATGCTAAATAACGGCGCCGGACTTGAAACATTAAAAGCCTTACTTGGACATGCTTCGCTCGCCGCAACGCAAGTATACACGCACAACTCCTTTGCACAATTAAATCAAATCTACCGGCATGCACATCCCCGGATGAATAAAAGCTAAGGGTTTAATTTAGGATTCTTTAAATGCCGCTCGGCATCACGTTGTGTTTTCTTATCTAGATTTTTTATCATGGCATGGGTAAGGTCGATTCCTGTTTGATTTGCAATGCAAATTAATACAAACATAACATCCGCTAATTCATCACCTAAGTCCTTGTTTTTATCTGATTCTTTTTCACTTTGTTCGCCATATCTGCGGGCCATAATTCGCGCAACCTCACCTACTTCTTCCGTGAGCATCGCCATGTTCGTTAAAGGATCAAAATAGCGGACACCGTTCTCTTTTATCCACTGATCAACTAAGGCTTGCGCTTCATCTATTTTCATATGCCTTCATGTATTGTTGCACATATTTCCCAATAATATCAAACTCCAAATTCACGCGGTCACCCATGGCAATTTGATGAAAGGTTGTATGCTCGTATGTATACGGAATAATGCAAACACTGAATTGATTCGCTCGGGCATCGACCACGGTAAGGCTTACACCGTTTACCGTAATGGAACCTTTTTCTACCGTCAATTGATCACCCTCATAGGTGAACGTAAATTTCCAACTCCCCGCTTGGTCTTCAATGGCATTGCAAATCCCTACCGTATCCACGTGACCTTGAACAATATGCCCATCGAGCCTGCCATTATGCTGCATACTTCGTTCCAAATTCACTAAATCTCCAACCTTCCAGTCGGCAAGATTCGTTTTCACAATCGTTTCCTGAATCGCAGTAACTTGATATTCCGCGGAACTTGGATTGATATGGACAACGGTCAAACAACACCCGTTGTGCGAAACACTTTGATCCACATTAAACGAAGGCGCTAAGGCAGTGGTTAAGGTAAGTGTAATGTTGTTTTGGTGCTTTTCAAGTTGAACCACACGTGCCATTTCCTCAACAATCCCTGTAAACATTTTTTAATGGTTTTGATTAATAAATTTATACCCAACTCCGCGAATCGAATGGAAATATTTTGGGTGTTTTTGATCTCCTTCAAACATCTTTCGAAACGCCAAGACAAAGTTATCAATTGTTCGGGTCGTAGGGTATACATCCTCTCCCCAAACTTTATCTAATATCTCATCTCGAGATAATACCCGGTTTTCATTTTCCACAAAAAGTTTAAGCAAGGTCATTTCTTTTTTTGACAAGGTGTGGATTTCTTCAGTGGTTGAATTCGTTACCTCCATGGACTCAAAATCAAGCTCAAATAATCCAAGTTTATAAGAGCGTGTATGTCTTGGAATCAACACCTGAATTCTCAACATTAATTCCTCCAAATTAAAAGGCTTTGCCAAATAATCATTGGCACCGGCCTTCAGTCCTTCTATGCGGTCAGAGGTGTTTCCTTTTGCAGATAAAAATAAGATGGGCACATTGCTAAGTGATCGAATTTCTTTACATAATTCTATACCGGAATGCCCCGGGAGCATGTTGTCAAGCATAACTAAATCGCAGGAAATTACGTGTTGCATGTTTGCCATAACATGGTCGCCGTGGGTATAATTAAGGGTGCTATATCCCTCCTTAATCAGGTTAAACAATATGAATTCCATCAAGATTGGGTCGTCCTCAACGACGCAAATTTTCACCATTTTCTGAACGTTAAAAATTGTATATTTGTGAGTGAAATTAAACAAAATCCTTTCTCTATGAAAAAACTTTTACTCGGATTCATTGGCACTTTTGTGCTAACTGTCTCAATTCAAGCACAGGTTCATGTGTTTTCAAAACAAGTGTTTGGTAAGGAAGTACCAACAACTGAAGTTGCTGCGCCAAATTTAGTCCAATTACAACAAGAAGATATTTTACGTGACAAACAAGGCCTACTCTATCGAATTGGTGTGGCGAGTACGGTAAATATTTCCCCGCAAAACGCAGGGAGTTGGACTACCCTAGCGAATGGAGATCGCCAATGGAAATTGCGCGTTAACTCGGAAGGAGCTGAAGCCTTAAGTTTCTTATTTCAAACCTTTAAAATCTATGGTGGGACAACCTTAGAGATTAAAAATAATCAAGGGGCTTTACTACATCCGGTATTAACTCAAAAAGATGTAGAAGATCACTTTATGTACGATGCCGCGCTGTGTAGTGGAGACGAAATGGTTATCGTGTTGACCGAACCAAAACATGTCACTCCATCCGAATTATTCATAGACCGAATGATTTACAACTATCGCGCTACAGGAACAAGTACGGAAGAAAAAATTAATGAATCTGAGGCGTGCGAAGTAAACGTAAATTGTACTCCGGTGGGTGATAACTGGCAAGATGAAAAACGCGGTGTTGCTCGAATCTATGTGGTTGAAGGGAACCAAGCAGGGTGGTGTTCAGGTTCATTGGTAAACAATTTAGCTAATGACTGTAAGCCCTTATTTTTAACAGCACTTCATTGTGGTGTTAACTGTACAACGGCAGATTTTAACCAGTGGAAATTTTACTTTCGCTACGAATCACCAAACTGTACCAATCCGAACACCGCAGGAACCCTAGATGACTATTTCATCAATGGGTGTGTGAAGCTTTCAGATTCTGGTGATGGCGGAGGAACCACAGGTTCAGACTTTTTGTTGGTGCAATTAGGTACAGCAGCAAATCAAGCAACTACGATTACTACGCTTAAATCGGCCAACTTTAATGCGTATTGGAACGGATGGGATGCAAACAATACGCCAACTACCGGCGGAACAGGAATTCATCACCCAGCAGGTGACATCAAAAAGATTTCTACATTTAGTGGAAATACTGTTTCAAGCACGTGGGGAAGCACGCCAAATACCCATTGGAGATTGGTTTGGACAGCAAATACAAACGGTCACGGTGTGACGGAAGGTGGGTCCTCAGGTTCCCCTGTTTTTAATAATTCTTCAGGAAGAATAATTGGTACACTAACTGGTGGTGGCTCTTTTTGCAATGCAACAAACCAACCCGATTTTTACGGTAAAGTTTCTTACCACTGGATTTCCAATGGTACAACGAACAACCGTCGCTTGAAGCCATTTCTTGATCCGGCCAATACAGGTGCATTAACACAAAATGGTTCTGCAGACCCATGTTCATCCCCGTCGATGCCAGTTGCAAATTTTATTGGTACACCTACCACCGTTAACGTTGGAAGCAATGTAACCTTTACAGATCAATCCACTGGGGTGCCTACTTCTTGGGCTTGGACTATTTCAGGTAGTGGTTGGGCATACACAAGCGGTACCAGTGCAACCTCACAGAATCCTATTGTTACCTTTAATACGGTTGGTCAATACACAGTAACGCTTGTCGCTACGAATGCGATGGGGAATGATTCAGAAGTAAAAACGAACTATATCAATGTTGTACAGCAAACAGGCCCTTGTACACCATCTATTTCTAATACCTGTGATGAATTTATTGGAGGAGTTCAATTGAACACCTTGAACAATACCAGTTCATGCACCGCAGGAGGGTACGCAGACTATGGTAATATGTCAACTACCTTGGCAAAAGGAACTGCCTATTCAGCAACAATTACCCCTGGAATCACCGGTCAAGCAAATCCCGGTGCATACACAGATGACGAAATAGCGATTTGGATTGATTATAACAACGATATGGATTTCACCGATGCCGGTGAGCAAGTTGGATATGTATTGGTGGCTACGGGATGGAGTAACGTATTTAATTTTACCGTTCCAATGTCAGCCGCTACCGGTGCCTTAAACATGCGCGTGCGTATTTCTTATTCGCAGGATGGGGCGATTGACCCATGTGCTGTGGCTACTTATGGTGAAACAGAAGATTACACAGTTACCTTAACTGGTCCTGCTGGAATGGACGGTCTTGACGCCAACTTGGTTTCTATTTATCCAAATCCAACAGAAAACAAGGTAACGATTGCATTGGGTGAGTTGGCTAAAGAAACGAATCAAATTGATGTGCTTGATATCACAGGAAAAACGGTACGTCAGCTTACACAACTTAATGGCAGTCTAGCTGAATTGGAACTAAGTAACTTAGCAAAAGGAATGTACCATGTGGTCATTTCAACCAACCAAGGAACGATTACTAAACAAGTAATTAAACAATAAGCAAGCGCTTCAAGCAGTTAAAGCCCCGGAATCCGGGGCTTTTTTTTTGTACATTCGCAGCATGAGGATCGAAGTTACTCATCCAGGATTTCTTACGCTCCTACCCGATTCTCCTGGGGTCTATAAATACTATGATGCTAAGGGGAAATTACTGTA
>JBEIDV010000105.1:0-6565 GCA_040383285.1 Crocinitomicaceae bacterium
CATTTCTATGCAGGGAACGCCTGTTTAAGATTAAAAGACACGCTTGGGGCCCTGCCACATTATGAAGCATATCTTGCAGGACCAACAGCAAGCTACTTTGAACCTGTTGCATACAAAGTTTCTGCTTATTATTATGAAAAAAAGGCATACGAAAAAGCGAAAATATATTACGCGAAACTAGAACAATGTGCTGCAAAACCAAACAACATTAATGCGGCTAAAATCGGACTAATGCGTTGTCTTTTCTTACTCAAAGAATATCAGGAGGCCAATAACTATGCAAACCAAGTTCGACAAATTGGTGGCTTGACACAAAACCTTAAAATTGAAGCTGAGTATGCCTATGGTATGAGTGCGTATACGCTAAATCAATATAACATTGCAAGTCCATCCTTGCGCTGGCTAGTAAAAAACACTACCACGTCTAAGGGTTCAGAAGCAAAGTATACCTTGGCTGAAATTCAATTTAAAGCCAATGTGTTCGATTCCACATTAGTCCTAGTGAAGGAATTATTAAAAATGAAGCCTAGTTATAATTATTGGGTTGCAAAAGGATTAATCCTTCAAACTCGGGTTCATATCAATCAAGAGGCTTATTTAGAGGCCGAACAAACCATAACCTCCGTAATTGAATTTTATCCAACAAAGGAGGACGATGGGATTTTAACGGAAGCAAATGCATTAAAAGTGGAAATTGAAGCACTTAAAAACCCAGAAAAGGCTATTGAACCAAGCATACAAAAAACCATCGAAATTAAACCAGAGTAACATGAAGAGCTTGTTTTTTATATTGATTTGTGGAAGTCTGAATGTAGCCCTGGCTCAATCCGATGTGTTCGAAACTGACGGTAAAGGAAATAGAGATATTGAACGATCTTACAGGCTGCCTTCGGCCCCAAAAATCATAGATTCTATTCGAACCTCCGCAGTGCCTAATCGCCCACTCTTAGAACCTAAACAGAATCCATTAATTAAAACGGATACCATTGAAGCGGCAAGTATTGAAACTGAACAATTACTTGAAAAGTATTACCCGTTTTATTTAAAAGTTGGGATGGGGTCTACCTTAATGCCCTTAGGGGAACTTTATGTAAATTCAACTCGTTCCCGATCTAATTATTACGGCTTACACGTGAAACATCTTAGCTTTTTTGGAGATATTAAAACCCGTGAAAAACAACAAATGGCTCCAGCTGGTTTTGATCATACCAGTGTACAAGGAAACTTTGAAACGTTTCAAAAAAAATACACGCTTCGAACAAACCTAAACTACACGAGCCATGGTTTTCATTATTATGGCTTAACTCAACCGGATGTAGATAAAGATTCCATTGCACAACGCTACCAGTTAGTTAATGCGCATGCCGATATCACAACAAATCGCGGGGATACCGGGGCATTCAATGTAAAAACCACGATTGACTTTAGATATACTGGAACTAATTCACCTAGCATAGACAGTTTAAAAGATTGGAAAGCAAAAGAACATGGTTTTCATATAAATGGCTTAGGTTCTTTTAGATCCGGTGCTAATTTGTTTTACAGCAACCTAGGTCTAAGATACAATGGGTATGGATACGGAATCCAAGATTCTATATTAACACTTTCAGACAGTGGAATCGTGCGGAAAAACACCATCCTGGATATTAATCCCGGGATTAAAAGTACGCTCTTGAGTAACAAACTTGTTATTGATGCGGGATTTAAAGTAAGCGTGGATTTTGCAAATGAAACGAGGGCATATTTCTTTCCTGCTATCTACTTGCAATACGCCGCAGCGAAAAATCAAGTGGTGCCCTTTATATCCCTTAGTGGACAAGCTAAACAAAGTTCCTTAACCGGATTCTATCAAGAAAACCCGTTTATTTTACCAAACCTAAGTATACAAAATGAGATAAACCCCTACGATATTCAACTCGGAATAAAGGGCGTGGTGGCCAGAAAGTTTATTTATGGTTTAGTTGCCAACTTTATCAAAGAAAACAATCGGGCCTTTTTTGTAACCGATACCATGATTTCCACAGGGAATAAATTCACCTTGGTTTATGACTCGTTAAATCATACCAAAATCGAAGGTAGATTTGGATATCAAGCCAATAAAAAGCTTAACATAGATTTCATTGCTAGATACCATTCATATGAACTGTTTCATGAAGCGAAGGCTTGGAATCTACCTCAAGCAGAAGTTATCTTTAATGCAAGCTATAATTTATTCGATAAGTTTTTAGTGAAGGCTGGATTAGATATGTCGTTCGGAAGGTCAGCAAAAGTATATGGTGCTGGTGAAGGTGTTACCGAACTAAACAACCAGTTCGTTTACGATTTAGGGAATGTTATTGACGGAAATCTAACGCTTGAATATCGATACAATAAGCGAATTTCTGGCTTCGTTCAACTTAATAACATCGCATCCCAACGATACTTGAGGTTTTATAATTATCCAGTAATGCCTATTTCAGTGTTTGGTGGACTAACGTTTAAGTTTTAATGGGCTGTATATCAATTAGTTAAAAAATAAAAAATACTATTAAGTAAAGATTTGCGTTACCTCGCAAATTTTTATTTATGCCTAAACTACTTTTTATTTATCTTGTCCTATCCCTGCACTTGGCTGTCTTTAGTCAAGGTTCGTTTTTTTCACCTGCCTATCAACATCACCCAGAAATTCCTCCAGGGTTTTTAGAGGCAATTTCCTATACGCATACCCGATTTCATGACATATCCAGCCAAGAACACGTGAGCTGTTCTGGTATTCCAATTCCTTATGGAATCATGGGCGTTTATGATCATGGCCAGAATTATTTTATTGAAAATGGTAAACGCATTGAATCCTTAAGTGGAATCAGTATAGCTGATCAAAAAAGCAGTACATACAAGCAGGTTGAAGCCTACGCCGCTGCTTGCGCAAACCTAATTCAAAGCTATACCGTATCCGGAGAAAACACCCCTGAATTAATCTATAATCTAATGTGGGAATTGAGTGAGATTCCAAGAGAAGGAAGCATCAACCACTTTGCCTTTGAATCTAGTGTGTTAGAAGTGTTTCGTTTCTTAACGGATGAATATCATTCGGCGAGTTATGGATTTCCTTTGTATGAAATAAACCTGAAGGATTTCTTTGGAAAAAGCAATTTTTCTGTGTTGACCGCCGCGCACATTACCATTGATTCAACAGGTGTTAAGAACCAAGAGAACACAAGATACCATGCGGGAAACACATTAAAATCTATTAATTACGGCCCCGCGCTTTGGAATGCCGCTCCTTCATGTAATTTCAGTGGTAGAAACGGTACACCAATTTCAGCGGTAACCATACATACGGTTCAAGGAACTTATGCTGGGGCGATTTCGTGGGGGCTTAATTGTAACGCACAAGTTTCCTATCACTATGTGGTTCGTAGTTCTGATGGACAGGTAACCCAAATGGTATTAGAAAGCAATAAAGCATGGCACGTGGGGAATGAAAACTCCTACACGGTTGGGATCGAACATGAGGGCTATGTATCTAATGCCGCATGGTATACCCAGGCCCTCTACCAATCTTCCGCGAATTTGGTTAAAGACATTACCCAAAGTGGATATGGAATAAACCCGAAAAGAACCTATGACGGCGCGGGTTCCACGAGCACACAATTACTTGGGAATTGCATCCGAATCAAAGGACATCAGCATTATGCGAATCAGAGCCATACCGATCCTGGAATACATTGGAACTGGAACAAGTATTATGGGTTAATTAACGATACCTATACACCAACGGTACTCACGAATACTTCGGGAACACTCTATGATTCAGGAGGTCCGAATGGAAACTACGCGGCAGACGAACGAACCGTGTGGCTCATTCAAGCTCCTCAAGGAAGCACCGTTTCCATCCAATTTGCCGCATTCGAACTGGAAACATCTTTTGATAAGTTGATTATATACAATGGGTCGACGGTTAATGCGCCCGTGCTAGGAACCTATACAGGAAACACCCTTCCGCCAAGCATTCAATCTACCGGAAATACCCTAACCCTTGAGTTTCGTTCCGATTGTGCTACGCAACTTACTGGATGGGTGGCAAGCTATCAAAGTGTGGCACTTAACCTAGACCTTAGCCCACCCACAAGCAGCATTAGCTATTCGGGGACCTGGCAATCTCAAGCGTTTACAGCGTCTTTTCAAGATTCAGACGCCTCTGGAATAAAACATAAATTCTATCATGTCGCTTCAAGAACAACCGCAACAACACCTTTTTTATCCAATCAAACGATGGGCTTTTTTGTAGATGAATTCAGCGCCAATACGGGGCTTTGGACCAATCAATCCGGTAATTTTCAAGCTATGAATGGAAGCTTTCTCTTGAATGATGCCACACAGAATAATTCAAACGCATATGCCCAAGTGAGTCAAACTTCACAACACACGTACTTATATACATGGAAACAACGCATAACTTCGTCGAATGCCAATCAACGCGCGGGAATGCACTTTTTCTGTAGCGATCCTACCCTACCGAATCGAGGCAATTCCTACTTTGTTTATTTTAGAGAAGAAACGGATAAGGTTCAATTATACAAAGTATTGAACGATGCCTTTACCTTGGTAAAAGAAGATTCTGTTAATATCTTGGTAAATCAATGGGACCAAGTCTATGTTACCTATAATCCACAAAGTGGGTTAATACAAGTGTACCTGAATTCTGTACACGTTTGTAGTTGGACCGATGCTAATCCACTTCAACAAGGCACGGCTATTTCCTTGCGTTCGGGCGCGTGTACCGTAACATTTGATGAGGTTTATGTTTATAAAAACCACTCACATAGCGAACAAATTACGGTTGGACCTGGACAAGAAATCGCTCATCAAAGTGACCAACAACAGGAAAGTGGAAAGATCCGAGTTATTGCGATGGATAGCCTCGACCATTGGAACGTTCCACATGAAACATTGGTTCAAGTGGACTGGACCGCGCCGGTAATTACAGCGTTGAATGATGGTTCAACAATCGATATAGACAGCGTATACCAGCCAATTCTTGAAGGAAATTGGGTAGTAAACGACCCGAATTCGGGAATTAGTAGTGCCTTTTTTGATATTGGAACTACTCCATTTGGGAATGACATCATACAAAACCAGAGCACAGCAACCAATACGTTCATGATCAACTCCTTAAGTCTTACTCCAAACACCATGTATTACACCTCGGTAACGTCTGGGAACCACGCAGGAATCAATACTACAAATTGTACCGACGGGCAGCGATACATCAGTCAAGCGAATATCGAGTTGGCAAATCCATTAGTAAATATACTATTGTATCCGAATCCAATTCAAGAAGGAATATTACACATTGAGAACCTCTTGTTTCCTGTGGTAGTAGAAGTGTTTGACTTAAACGGAAAATTAGTCTATACGGAAGAACTCACCCATGATGGGAGCGTGAAGCTGTCAATAAACACGGGTCTGTATATCGTTAAACTTACTGGTAATGGGTATGAATTAACGAAGCAACTGGTTTCCTATTGATGTTCGTAAAAGGAAATTATTTTATCTGCGAGCACATCGCTTAGTTTAAAGTAACTTTCTTTAGTCCATCCGCCTACATGCGGACTGAGCAACACGCGATCTGAATCAAGAAGGTATTGAAACGCCGCGGGTAGTTGATTAGCGAAAATGGATTCAAAATCTTTGGATTCATATTCAAGCACATCTAAGCCTGCGGCTTTTATTTTATTAGATTCTAATGCCTTAATTAAGGATTCCGTATGAACGATTTTACCTCTGGATAAATTCAATAAGTAAAAAGGCTTTTTAAACGAATTAATAAAGGCCTCATTTACAAAAGCTACTGTTTCTTTGTTTTGCGGAATATGAAGAGAAAGAACATCTGCCGTATTAAAAATCGCTTCTAAGGTACTTTCCTGAACAAAGGCATCGCCGAATCCTTGTTTGAATTTATCATAAGCCAGCACCTTCACATCGAAGCCCCTCAACTTCTTTGCGAAGGCAGCACCGTTATTTCCGTATCCAATGATTCCAACCGTTTTCCCATCCAATTCTTCGCCACGGTTTTCTTCGCGCTTCCAAATTCCCCGATTTATTTGTTCGTTTGCTTTACAGAGTTTATTCATTAAGGCGAGTAACATACCGAGTGCGTGTTCAGCCACCGCATTTCGATTTCCTTCGGGAGAATTAAACAACTGGATCTGATGCGCTTTGCAATATGCTGCATCAATATTCTCTAAACCGGAACCGGAACGCGCAATAAATGATAGGTTTGGAAAGTTGGATAAGAATTCAGTATTTAAAAAAAATCTAGCACGAATTACAATGCCCTGGACTTCATTCTTGCGGGCCAACAAATCATCCATAGAAAAATGCGTTGCATCGATGCAATCAAAACCATTTCGAACTAATCGCTCTTGAAGTACCGGGTGAACCTTATCAATAAAAAACACCTTCATATGATACTAAAGTAAACAATGAAGTTGAAATAACTAAGCGAAAGGTGAAAAAAACGGCTTTTATAGTTTAATTCTAATAAACTTTTTAAACATGTTCTTAGTGATTTTACACTGAA
>JBEIDV010000106.1:0-6556 GCA_040383285.1 Crocinitomicaceae bacterium
GGGGGTAAGAAATGTAAGTAAAAGATATATTGAACGCATGGTTGATGAAACGCAAAAGTATCAGTTAAGTTGCATTACTTGACACCCGTATAAATCGTAGCTATTCCGCCGCTAACCAAGGTTGATTCTACCTGTTTGTATCCTAGTTTACTCAATATGTCGGTAAACGCTTTACCCTCAGGAAATGCGGCTACACTTTCTGGAAGATAGGCGTAGGCCTTTTCATCTTTTGAAATGCGCTTTCCGAAGAACGGAATAATGAAACGGGAGTAAAACGCAAACGCTTGTTTAATTGGAAAACGTTTTGGTTTGGAAAATTCTAAGATTACAATTTTTCCTCCACTTCGAGTTACCCGAAGCATTTCGGTAAGGCCTTTTTCTAAATTCTCATAGTTTCTAACACCGAAACCTACTGTAATCGCATCAAAATAGCCATCCTCAAAAGGCATGTTCTCAGAATCGCCCAATTGCATGTCGATGATGTGACTTACGTGCTTGGCCTTCATTTTATTTTTACCAACTTCAAGCATCCCAGAAGAGATATCCATTCCTATAATTTGAGTCGGATTAAGTTTTAACAAGGCAATCGCGAAATCTCCTGTTCCAGTGGCTAAATCTAAGATGCGTTTCGGTTGAATCTCACGCAATGTGTTGACTGCTTTTCGGCGCCAAATGTGATCAATGCCTAAGGATAAAAAGTGATTTAAAAAATCGTAACGCGCTGAAATGTTATTAAACATCTGGGCTACTTCTTCTTTTTTTGATTTATCCGTGTTATACGGTTTTACAATCTCACTCATGGGTGTACTAATTTTTTTGCTTCATTCAACAGCGCTGCTTTATCAACACTTACAACACCGGAGTGTTCACATACCAAACCTCCGGACAGGTTAGCAATGGCAGCTATTTCAGTTGGGCTCATGCCAGCAATTAAACAGAGGGTCGCCACAGAAATAACGGTATCACCAGCGCCACTTACATCCGTGATTTCTCGTGTGTGGGCAGGAATGATATGCCAAGCAGAACCATTTTCTATAAATACCCCATGCTCAGAAAGTGTAATGAGCGTTAATTCATGGTCTAGCTTTTCTCGCAGTTTTTTCGCCCCATCAACAATAGAATCAGGTTGGTTAACCACATCGATGTTTACGTCAAGTCCTTCTTTGATTTCCTTCAGGTTTGGCTTGAATAAGTTCACGCCTCGATAACTCAGAAAATTATCTTTCTTGGGATCCACCGTGGTTTTAACTCCCTTTTCCTTCGCATAAGCGATAAGTTCAGTAATTACACGATGAGTAAGCACACCTTTATTATAGTCTTCAAAGATTAAGGCATCAATTCCCAAATCAATTCGATGTTTAGTGGCCTCGATTAAGGTATCTTCTAATGAACTGCTTATGTCACTCGTATCTTCTTGATCTATGCGCAATACATGTTGTGTCCCTGACAAAACCCTTGTTTTTACGGTGGTTTTTCTGTCTTCCGATTGAATGATTTCTTGATTCTGGATCTTCGCTTCTGTTAATAGTTGCTGAAATTTCGTTGCTGCGCTATCTGTTCCGATGACAGAACAAAGGTATACATCAGCTCCCAGTGCTTTTAAATTCAGCGCTACATTCGCGGCGCCACCTAAGCGATGCTCTTCTTTGTCAAGTAGCAATACCGGCACCGGAGCCTCCGGACTCATGCGGTGAACTTTGCCCATGACATAAGAATCAATCATAACGTCACCAACTATGGCAACCTTCATGGTGTTAAAGGAATTGAATATGGCCTCTAGATTCATCTACTTAACTTGGCTAAGGCAGCAGTTAAACGTTCCATCGCTTTGATAAGCTGTTCTTCCGATGCGGCATAGCTTATTCGGATACAATTTGGCGCTCCGAATCCTTTGCCGTCTACCAGCGCAATGTTTCCTTCACGGAGCAAATACATGCACAAGTCATCACCATCTTGTATAATATGTTCCCCATCTTTAGTCCCAAAATAAGCGGATACATCCGGGAATAGATAAAAAGCTCCTGTTGGCACGTTGCATTTTACACCCGGTATTTTATTCAAATAGGAAAGAACTAAATCACGTCGTTTATGAAACGTTTCTACCATTTCTTTCAATACACTGGGATCAGCATCCATCGCTGCAATCGCTGCGCGCTGTGTTATGGAACTTGTTCCCGATGTAAATTGCCCTTGAATTTTATTACATGCATCTGCAATTTGTTTGCTTGCACCGATATACCCTAGTCGCCAACCCGTCATTGCCCATGCTTTGGATACGCCATTAACGGTAACTACTTGATCGAATATTTCTGAAAATTGTGCTAAGCTTGCGTGTTCACCTTCAAATCGAATATGCTCGTAAATCTCATCCGATAAGGCAATAATGTCGGGGTGTTTTACCAATACATCGGCCAATCCACGTAATTCCTCCTTCGTATATACTGACCCTGTTGGATTACATGGCGAAGAGAAAATAAATAACTTAGTTTTTGGCGTTATCGCGGCTTCGAATTGCTTAGCATTAATTTTAAAATCTTGGTCTATTCCCGCATGAATTACCACCGGAATCCCACCCGCCATTTTCACAATTTCAATGTATGAAACCCAATATGGTGCAGGAATTATTACTTCATCCCCTGGATTAATTAAACTCAATACTACGTTCGCAATCGATTGTTTTGCTCCGGTTGAAACTACAATCTGTTCTTTTGGATAGTTTAGTCCGTTATCACGCATGAATTTGTGCGAAATACGTTCTCTAAGGTCATCGTAACCAGACACCGGAGTATAGGTAGTGAAATTCTGCTCTAGTCCTACTACCGCGGCATCTTTAATAAACTGCGGTGTGTTAAAATCTGGTTCACCTAAAGACAATGAAATAATGTCTTTTCCTTGCGCTTTTAATTCGCGACTTAATCGAGCCATGGCCAGCGTAGCTGACTCTTCCATGGCGTTTAATCGTTCAGAGAGTTTAATCATGCTGTAAAGTTACGAATTATGATTGTATACGTTAATCCAATAAGTCAGGCCTTCTGGATTTTGTGCGTTCGAGCGCTTGATCTTCTCTCCAACGATCGATTTCCTGAGAATTTCCACTGAGCAATACATCTGGGACACTCCATCCGTTATATACTGGTGGTCTCGTGTAAACCGGAGGCGACAGCAATTGGTCTTGAAAACTGTCGGTTAAGGCCGAGGTTTCGTCGTTAAGCACGCCTGGAATTAATCTAACGATCGAATCTACTAATACGGCAGCAGCAAGTTCTCCGCCGGAAAGGACATAGGACCCAATAGAAATTTCTTTGGTGATGTAGTGTTGTCTGATTCGGTCATCTACGCCTTTGTAATGTCCGCACAAGATCATGAGGTTTCCTTTAATGGAAAGTTGATTCGATGTCCCTTGTTCTAAGATTTCGCCGTCAGGCGTCATATAGATGATTTCGTCATACACGCGCTCCGATTTGAGTTTTTCAATACATGCAGCGATCGGTTCAATGCGCATGACCATGCCGGCACCGCCCCCGTATTGATAATCGTCCACATTTTTATGCTTATCTGTAGAATAATCTCGAATGTTGTGCAAGTGAATGGAGACATGTCCTTTTTCTTGGGCACGTTTCAGGATGGAATCCGAAAAGGGTCCATCAAATAGTTTGGGCAAAATCGTAAGGATATCAATTCGCATGTTCAAAGGTAGGAAATACCCTTGAATTCGTTTGCATGTACTACCTTTACGTTATGATGAGAGTTGTTTTTTCTTTGCTTATCATAAGCACAGGATGGAGTTTATGGGCACAATCGAAATGGACCGGAAATACATCCCCGGATTATTATCGCTTAATTGACGAGCTAAAACGGATGGATAAAGAAAGTCCGCGGGTTAGTTTATATAATATGGGACCATCTGATGTTCCCGGTTTGCCATTGTTTGTATGTGTTTTAAATGGTGCTGAAGATTCAACTACTACCTTTTTGAAAGCAAGGAAAGGGACCACCTTACTTTTTAATAACGCAATTCATCCTGGTGAACCAGATGGTATCAATGCGTGTTTGATTTATACGGAAAACTATATGCGTTTGGATAGCATTAATCCAAATGATCCGGTAGTTGCATTCATTCCTGCGTATAATGTTGGTGGCATGTTAACCAGAAGTGCTACGAGTAGAGCAAACCAGAACGGACCTGAGCTCTATGGATTTCGTGGGAATGCCCAAAACCTGGACCTAAATCGCGACTTCACCAAAATGGATAGCGAAAACGCACGTACGTTTGCGAAGATTTTCCATGCGTTGAATCCTGATGTATTTGTGGATAATCACGTTTCAAATGGTGCTGATTATCAATATACCTTAACGTATATCTCGTCGTTACGTGAGCGAATGGCACCAACATTAAGAAAACTAATCTATGGTTCGATGCTTCCACAATTAACGCAGGCATTAAAAAAATCAAAGTGGGATTTGTTTCCATATGTCGAAACGGTTAAGGAGACGCCTGATTCAGGTATATACCAATTCAATGACCTCCCTCGGTATGCTATGGGATATGCTTCGCTGTTTAATGTGATTTCATTTACCGTAGAAACTCATATGCTCAAGCCTTTTCCAAATCGGGTTAAAGCTACGCATGATTTTATGAATGAACTGGTAAAATGGACGGTGGTTCATGCCCCTCAAATTGAATTGGCTCGAGAAAAAGCCCATGAATGGGAGGGAAGTCAACGTTATTATAAATTTAATTATTCTCGAAGCACTGTTGCGGATTCGATACAATTTAAAGGGTTTACAGCGGTGCGAGATACGAGCGAAATCACGGGACTTGCACATTTGTCTTATGATCGAAACTTGCCGTATCAAAAAACAATACCTTTTTATCGAAGTTATATTCCAATGGATTCTGTTCTTATCCCACAATTTTATATCATTCGTGGTCAAGAACGCCGGATTATTGAACAACTCAAAGCAAATAATATCTTATTCGATGTGTTGAAACAAGAAAAAACACTGAAGGTGAATGCTCAAGTGGTGCGTTCGTTTGATGCGCTTTCCAAACCTTATGAAGGGCATTACATGCACTCAGCTAAGGTTGTTGAAAAAGTCAATATGAACATGAGTTTTCGACCAGGGGATGTACTTGTGCCAACTAATCAAAATGGCTCATTATTCCTGCATGCGGTCCTGCAACCAATGTGTGAAGATTCTTATTTTACTTGGAATTATTTTGATTCGTACCTTCAAGAGAAAGAGTACTTTTCGAATTATGTATTTGTGAATAAATTAAGAAGCATCTTACAGGCTAACCCTGATTTGAAACAGGAGTATGAAGCGAAAAAGGCAGCAGATCAAGAATTCGCTACTTCTGAATGGCAGCAACTTTACTATATTTATCAGCATAGCCCATACTTTGAGCCAAGTTATATGATGTTGCCAGTGTTTGAATTAAAATGATTCCCGAAGGCTATGGATGTGCTTGAGGATGTTAAGTTCTCCTTCTGATAAGGTTTTTCCGCGGCGCGACATCATGCTTTCAATTCCTTCCAGTGCCTTATCAAACCGATATGGAAATAAGCGCGTTGGTTCACCAAAACTAAATGAAGGAATGTGTTTTTTAAAGAATCCTGGACCGTAAACATTGCATCCTACACCAATTGCAGTTCCTGTATTGAACATGGTATTAATCCCACATTTTGAATGATCTCCCATATGCAAACCAACGAATTGTTCACCGGAAGAGGTAGATTTACCGGTTTCATAGTCATGCACGTCTACCATGCCGTAATTATTCATAAGGTTTGATGCATTGGTATCTGCACCGATATTACACCATGACCCAATATATCCATTACCTAGAAATCCATCATGGGACTTATTGGAATAAGATTCAAAAACTACATTGTTTACTTCCCCGCCAACCTTACAATGAGGGCCAATGGTTGTTGCACCATAAATTTTGGCTCCCATTTTCACTTGTCCGTATTCACAAAGCGCGAACGGTCCGCGGATTAAAGAGCCTTCCATGATTTCGGAATTTGCCGCCAGATAAATTGGACCTGTGGTAACGTTAAATGTTGATGCATTCACTATTGCTCCCTCCTCAATAAAGAGTAAGTTTGAATTTCCAATGAGCGTACAAGAAGCTGGAAGTGTTTGAGATTTCTTATTGGAAGTCATTAGTTCAAAATCCAATGCAAGTACCAGTCCATTAGATTTAAATAAATCCCATCGATTACGTAATTGAATCAGCGGTGTACCAACATAACAAACTTCGTTTTGCGCTTCTCCAAATGTAGCAATTACCTGATCTTTATACGTAATATACTCGCCTTGATTTAATGCGTTTAAATGGCGGATTAACTCTGTGGTCGGTATAATTGTTGCATCTACATCGATCGCTTGATTTAAGGCAGTAAAATGATCTTGTAAATAAGCCGTTGTTGTAAATCCAACCTGAATTTCAGGACTGAGCAGGTTATACCGTTCAATATTTGTTAGGATACCACATCGAATAAACGGACTAGGTTTGGTAAGTGAATGCGGTGCAAACTTAAGATTAGAA
>JBEIDV010000107.1:0-6555 GCA_040383285.1 Crocinitomicaceae bacterium
CATATAAAAATTTGGGCCTCGTAAACTCTGAAACAACAGCATTTATTGTGTAAAGAAAGATTTAACTCGATAAATATAAGCGATTTTTGAATTACCTTCGCTCGAAATGAATGAAATGGGTCAGAAGTTGTTTAATCTTCCAAATTTAATTACCTCCAGCAACTTTCTTTGTGGTGTAATGGCTATTATTCTTGCTTTTTTTGGCAGGTTGGAAATAAGTGCATTGCTACTCATTTTAGCGATGATTTTCGATTTCTTTGATGGGTTTGTAGCAAGAAAACTTGGAATAAGTTCTCCTATAGGTAAAGACCTAGACTCTTTGGCTGATTTGGTATCATTTGGCTTAGCACCGGGGATCCTCATGTTTATTACCATAGAACTTAGACTGAATGGAACCTTGGGAGCAACCTACTTAAAGTTTCATGATTTCCAATTTCACGACTACACCGATTGGTTAAGCATGTGTGCGCTCAGCATTCCGTTCTTTTCGTTATTTCGCCTAGCGAAATTCAATAATGACACCCGGCAAACTGATCGATTTATTGGCGTACCTACCCCAACCAGTACCATATTCTTTTTATTCTTCCCCTTGCTTTATTGGCAAATCGGATCTGAAAACACCACCCCTTTTGAACCGTCTTACCCATGGGTATTAGATCCTTTAGTCATGGCATGTACCGCATTGATATTCCCCCTGTTGTTAATTTCTGAAATCCCTTTATTATCGTTGAAAATCAAGAATTTTAGCCTTAAAAGCAACATCTACCAATACCTTTTGTTAGGAATTTCGTTGATAACAATTTTTGTTTTTAAAATCTACGCACTACCAATAATTGTAATTTTGTATGTGATTTTATCCATTATTGAGCACAACACCACGAAGCACCATGAAATTCAAAGCTGAAATCGACGTAATGCCACACGATGCCTTATTAGACCCACAAGGCAAAGCAGTAACCCACGCCATGTCATCCATTGGAATGCATGAAATAGAAGGCGTTAGAATCGGAAGACATATTCGTTTATTTGTTGAAACGGACTCTATGGAAGCTGCTAAAGAGCGCGTAGATGAAGCTTGCAAGAAAATGCTAGCGAACGCCATCATGGAATCGTATACATTTACCGTCGAAGCGGTTTAAGTTCTTGCCAAATTTTATTGAGACATATCATTGTCGCACAGGCACCGTTAATCCGAATTCATATCCCGTCTCCTCAGTTGATGAGTTATACAAATGTCTTGAACAAGCAACGGAGGCACATGATTCAGGTGCTTTATTAGACATAAGGGTTCGAACGAACTTTTTGAATGAACTACATGAGCAAATTGTTGCCCGAAAAGAAGACCTGTACCATTTATACGAAAGAGAAACTAGCCTAAATCGTTCACGTTTTGAGACAGAATTTGAACGTACTTTGAACCAACTGCGCGTATACCGTGATGCGGCTTGTGCACTTGAACAACAGCGAACAGAAACTGTTTTGGCAGACCGCATCATTTCAAAAAAACCCTTTCCCATAGGTCCCATAGCCGTATTTGGCGCATCCAACTTTCCTTTGGCATATTCCACCTTGGGTGGTGATGTTCTGGGGGCATTTGCAGCGGGATGTCCGGTCATTGTTAAAGGACACCCCTTCCATGCGGGAACCAGTTTGTTGAGTTCGGAAATCATTAGAGGTACACTAAGTAAACTGAAACTGCATCCCGGGATTTTTGGACATGTACTGGACGACGGGTATCGTATTGGGCAAGCACTGGTCCAAGATGAACGAATCAAAGGGTGCGGTTTTACCGGTAGTTTTGAAGGCGGGATGGCACTTTACCGGATTGCGCAAAACCGCAAAGAGCCTATACCGTTTTTTGCCGAGATGGGAAGTTTAAATCCTGTGATTATCTTACCTGATGTAGAAAACCTCGCATCGCACATAACCGTGCTTGTTGACTCTATACGTACCGATGCAGGTCAATTTTGCACCAAACCCGGAGTCATTTTTTGTCCTAGTTCATTGATTGAAGAAACAATTCAAATAATGAATCTGAGATTTAATCAAACACCGTGTCACCCGATGTTACATCCAATCATTCAAAACCGATATCAAACGCGACTTCATGAAATTCAAACAACTTCTGTTGGCACTTTACACCTAGCAAAAGCAGATGAGTTTGGAGCACCACAAGGTTTTTTACATGTAAGTCATATTGAATTCAACACAAACAAAACGCTAACCCAAGAGGTTTTTGGTCCTTTTTGCATCTTAGTTGAATATCTAGATATGGATCCCATAGAAAAGACACTGAGCCTGCTTCAAGGTCAACTCACCACGACCATCATTGGAAGAAATCCACAAGAATCAAAACTATATTCTATTGCATGTTCTTTGGCAGGCCGAATCATATTAAATGGGGTTCCGACTGGTGTTTCTGTTGTTCCAGACATGCATCATGGTGGACCATACCCTGCAAGCAGTGATTCTCGATTTACATCCGTTGGTGAAGCATCCATTTTACGCTTTGTTCGTTATGTATCTGTTCAAAAATTACATTGAACTTAATTTGTTTTATCTTACCTTTGTTAAAAATTAAAAATTATGTCAGAAAATAAACAACCAAGCTCTAACTTACTCATGTACAGCATTATTGGCTTGCTACTCATTGGTATAGCCACTATGACATTTTTATGGTCTTCTAAGCGTTCGGAATTAAACCGTTGTCAGAATGACAATTTGGTGTTGAAATCAGACATGGAAGGCATGAATAAAATGCTAGAAGGATATGTAGGTGGTTTATCAAATGACTTAAAAACGGATTTCAAAAACATGTTGGACACCTACGATCGGTTAATAGAAATGGATCGCAGTAAAGCCGATAGTTTAAATAAACAAAAGGCTCAAATTTCACAATTACTTACTCAACTGAATACGAACAAGAAATTATCTGCCCGTGAACTTTTCAATCTAAAGAAAGAGAATGAAGTTTTAAGATCCATTATGCGGGGCTACGTGAAACAGATTGATTCATTAAACACCCTAAATATCAAGTTAACCTCAGTTCTCGACGAGACGAATACCAAACTGACAGAAACTACCACAGAACGTGATACCTATAAAAAGGACGCGGAACAAAAAACGGAGCAACTTAAAAAAGGAGCAAAACTCCAGGCCTATGGATTCAAATCTGAAGCCTTGCGAATGAAGCTAAACAATACAACTGAACCAACAACCAAAGCCAAGAATGCTATACAAATGCGGTCTTCATTCACCATCGGAGAAAACCAAATTGCGAGTGGTGGGCGAAAAGCAATTTATCTACAGATTATTGCCCCAAGCGGTGAAATACTACAAAGCAAAGCCAACTATGTTATGGATACAGAAAATGGGCAACAGGCATTTTCTGATAAAAAGGACATCGATTATAACAACCAAGCAATTGACTTAACTATATACTACGATTTGAAAGGACAAGAAGTAGGTAAAGGAAATTTCAAGGTGAGAGTTTATTGCGAAGGACAACTGATAGGTACAGATAGTTTCACATTGAAATAATATGGAAAACGGTTCGGTAAGCAGCAGCATTTCAAACGGAATAGCCACCATAACATTTGGGCACCCACAAAGCAATTCATTACCAGGAGAAATATTAAGAGCCTTAGCGAATGAAATTCGTTCGGTAGGTTCATCAATGGAAGTTCGTGTTATCATTTTGAAATCCATCGGTGAAAAAACTTTTTGTGCGGGAGCAAGTTTTGACGAATTGGTTGCGATTGACGATTTAGAAACGGGGAAGGTATTCTTTTCCGGATTTGCTCAAGTCATCAATGCATGTAGGACAGTAGATCAATTGATCATTGGCCGAGTGCAAGGGAAAGCGGTTGGCGGTGGTGTGGGAATAGCTTCAGCTGTTGACTATTGTTTTGCAACACAACGAGCCGAAGTAAAACTTTCAGAATTAGCTGTCGGGATAGGCCCTTTTGTTGTCGGACCGGCCGTTGAACGTAAAATTGGATTGTCGGCGATGAGTGAATTAGCAATTAATGCTACGGAATGGCGGAGTGCAGAATGGGCGAAAGCGAAAGGACTCTATACCGAAGTATTTGATAGCATTGAAGCCATGGATGAAGCAGTTGAAACGCTTGCAGTGCGTCTTTCTAATTCAAATCCAGAAGCCATGAAAGACCTAAAAAAGATCTTTTGGCAAGGAACTTCACACTGGGATGAATTACTAGAAGAACGCGCAGGAATAAGCGGAAGATTAGTGCTCAGTGAATTTACGAGAAATGCAATTAGCGCATTTAAATCAAAATAATTGTACTTTTTTTACCGCACGGGTTGGATTATTAAAACATTCCTTCTATCTTTGCACCCCCTTAAAATAGGGTTTTAGAATTAAATTTTTAAGATTGTGGATACGTTAAGTTATAGAACAATTTCAGGAAACACTGCTACTGCAGCGAAAAAGTGGTTTATTGTAGATGCATCAGGACAGCACGTTGGTCGTTTGGCAAGTGTGGTTGCAAAGGTGCTTCGCGGTAAATACAAAACATGTTACACGCCTCATGCAGACTGCGGGGATAATGTAATTATTATCAATGCAGAGAAGGTAGCCTTTTCAGGTACCAAATTAGAAGATAAAGAATACGTGAGATTCTCTGGTTACCCAGGTGGTCAACGATTCACTTCGGCAGAAGTTATGTTGAAGAAGCATCCTGAACGTTTAATTGAAAAAGCAATTAAAGGAATGTTGCCAAAAAATACGTTGGGACGTCAAATCTACACCAACTTGAAAGTATACAAGGGATCAGCGCACAAGCATGATGCGCAACAACCTGAAGTGTTGAACTTAGACAATTTATTATAACTCATGGATATTACAAATGCTTTAGGAAGAAGAAAAACAGCCGTAGCGCGTGTTTATCTTTCAAAAGGTAAAGGAGAAGTAACGATTAACAATCGCCCAGTTTCTGAATTTTTCCCTACAAATTTATTGCTAACAAAAGTTAACCAACCGTTTGAATTAACCGACACTGTTGGTCAATACAACGTTAAAGTTACCGTGAATGGTGGCGGAATCAACGGACAAGCGGAAGCAGTACGTTTGGGAATTTCAAGAGCTTTGGTTGAAATATCTGAAGATTTTAAACCGGCACTTCGCGCGGAAGGTCTAATGACACGTGATCCAAGAATGGTTGAACGTAAAAAACCAGGACAACCGAAAGCAAGAAAGAAATTCCAGTTCTCGAAACGTTAATCGAAGAAACGGAGGTTTAGTATCCAAATTGTTGAGTACCATTTTATCCCTCAACGATTGCTTAATTATAGGAACGTAAACAATTATATATGTCAAAATTAACATTTGAAAGACTTCTCGAAGCAGGAGTACACTTTGGTCACCTTAAAAGAAAATGGAATCCAGCAATGGCTCCTTACATTTTCGAAGAGAAAAAAGGAATCCATATTATCGATTTAAATAAAACTATTGTTCATTTAGAACAAGCCTCCGCTGCGATGAAACAAATCGCGAAGTCAGGTAAAAAAGTTTTATTTGTAGCCACAAAAAAACAAGCTAAAGAAATCGTTGCGCAACGTGTAGCTAAAGTAAATATGCCTTTCGTTACTGAGCGTTGGTCAGGTGGTATGCTTACCAACTTTCAAACAACCAGAAAATCTATCCGTAAAATGTCAATGATTGACAAAATGAAATCGGATGGTACATGGGATACACTTAACAAGCGTGAGAAATTATTCAAGTCTCGTCAACGTGAGAAATTAGAAAAAACCTTTGGTTCTATCGCAGACATGACCCGTCAACCTGCGGCTATTTTTATCGTAGATATTTTAAAAGAGCACATCGCTTTAGCTGAAGCTAAGCGTTTGAATATCCCAACGTTTGCGATTGTTGATACAAACTCAAATCCTAAATTGGTTGATTTCCCAATCCCTGCTAACGACGATGCTACTAAGTCTATCGCGTTAATTTTGGATGAAATCTGTAACGCAATTCAACAAGGACTTGAAGATCGCAAGAACATGAAAGGTGATTCAAACGATGAAGGTTCTGAAGAAGTAGCTGTAGAGGCTCCAGTAGCTGAAAAGAAAGCAGCTGTAAAAAAACCTGTTGCAGAAACAGTTGAAGAAACTCCAGTAGTAGAAGAAGCTCCAGCAGTAGAAGAGACCTCAACTGAAGAAGCGTCTACCGAAGAAGCATCTACAGAAGAAGCGTAATTATTTAATCTTTATATTTTATAAGTCATGGCAATTACAGCAGCAGACGTAAACAAATTAAGACAGCAAACCGGTGCAGGTATGATGGATTGTAAGAATGCCCTAGTGGAAGCTAACGGGGATTTTGAAACCGCCATTGATATTCTTCGCAAAAAAGGACAAAAAATTGCTGCAAAACGTGGAGATAATGATGCCAAAGAAGGGATTATCCTTGCACAATCTACTGCAGATGGAAAAGCAGGCGTTATTTTAGCCTTGAATTGTGAAACAGATTTCGTTGCTAAAAACGAAGGGTATGTTTCTCTTGTTCAATCCTTAGTAGACCTAGCACTTACTAAC